>JBEIQU010000174.1:0-4338 GCA_040376355.1 Prochloraceae cyanobacterium
ACAGAGGGCAACTTTTGTCGAGGGTTCGAATCCCTCCCTCTCCGTTGACGATCCCTGGGACGGCCTAACGCCCCAGGGATCCAGCATTGATCCCTGCAGCAAGTGCCGGCAGAGCTCCGGCAGCAGCGCGGTGTCGGCCGCGCGCTCGGTCCCTTCGCTGAACACCACCAGCAGCATCGGCGCCTGGCCTTCCGCTTCCACGTAGGCGGCGTCGTGGCGGGCCCGGCTCATCCAGCCCGCTTTGCTCCACAGCAGGGCCCCCGGCGGCAAACCCTCCCCCAGGAAGCCATCCACCTGGTTCTCCGGGTTGGCGGCGCGCTCCGCTGGATCGAGGCTGCGGGCCAGCAGCTCCTGCATGCGCCGGCAGGCCTGCGGCGAGAGCACCCCCCCGGCAATCACCGCATGCAGCAGCCGGGCGGTGACATCGCTGCTGAGACGGTTGCGGTTCTCCAGATCGGCCCCGTAAAACTGCCGCTCACGGCCGTAGGGGCCATCGCCCCAGGTTTTCTGGCAGGCGTTGCAGCCCTGCCATTCGGGCCAGCCCAGCTCCGTCAGCCAGCGGTTCACCAGCTGGCGCTGCTGGTTCCAGGCGGCCAGGGCATCGGGGGCCAGCTCCGGCCCGCTGGTGGTGCCGGTGAGCAGGTCCAGCACCAGGCCCGTGGCGTCGTTGCTGGAGTCGCGGATCATGTCCGCCAGGGCCCGCCGCAGTTCGGGGCTGTCGTCGATCAGCTGGCGCTGCAACCAGGCCTCGGCCGCCACCAGGTAGACCAGCTTCACCACGCTGGCCGGGTAGCAGGGGCGCTCACCGTTCCAACTGGCCCCCGCCGGCCGCTGGGCCCAGAAGGCCGCCGTGTCGCTGGCCTGGGCGGCACTGTTCAGCAGTGAATGGTCGTAGCGCAGCCAGGTGATCGACAGCTGTTGCTCCAGCTCCAGCCTCCCCTCGGCCTGCAGCTGGGCGACCACGCTCTGCAGGCGCTGGGCCATCGCCCCATTCGGGCAGTAGAACGCCATCGCCGCTCAGGAGGTCATGGGGAGATTAGGCAGGCTGGCCGAGGGCACCCCGGTGGCCCTGGAGCTGCTCAGCCCCGGCAGTTGCTGGCGGTTGGATGCCCCCCTGGATCTGTTCAGCCACTGGGGCGGGTCCGGCCTGGCCACCCAGGCTGCTCCGGGCCGTTGCCTGCAGGTGCTGCAGCCCCCCGCCGGCAGCGGCGCCCGGCTGCGGGTGCGGTTGCTGGAGGACGGCTACCCCGGCTGGGCCGACCCCCAGCGGCTGCTGGGCCACGGCCGGGCCACGGCACCCCAGCGGCCGCGGCAGTGGGCGGAAGCGCAGATCCGCGCGGCCTTGCCTGCGGTGCTGGCCTTCGCTGAGCGGGCCCGCCAGGTGCCCAATCGGTATCTGTGGGGCGGCAGCCTCGGCCCGGATTTCGACTGCTCCGGCTTGATCCAGGCGGCCTTTGCCTCCGCCGGCATCTGGATTCCCCGCGATGCCTACCAACAGGAGCGCTTCTGCCAGCCGGTGGCGGTGGCGCCGGGTTGCTACGGGCTGCTGCGCCCCGGCGATCTGATCTTCTTTGGCCGGCCCCAGCGCTGCACCCATGTGGGGCTGTACGTGGGGGGAGGCCGCTACCTGCACAGCTCCGGCCAGCAGCATGGCCGCGATGGTCTGGGCATCGATGGCCTTGATCCCCAGCTGCAGGATCCGGTGAGCGTCCACTACCGCCGCGAACTGCGCGGGGCGGGCCGGGTGGTGCGCAGTCACGACGGCACAACCCTCGCTTAGGTTCCTGCCACCGCCGCGCGCCAGCGATGGGCCCCGAGCTGCCACCCGAGCTGTCCATCGTGGTGCCGCTCTACAACGAGGCCGAGAGCCTGCCGCCGCTGGTGAAGCAGCTGCTGGCGGCCCTGCGGCCCCTGGAGCGCAGCTTTGAGCTGGTGTTGGTGGATGACGGCTCCAGCGATGACACCGCTGCGGTGCTGCGCCACCTGGCGGCCCAGACGCCGGAGCTGGTGGCGGTGCTGCTGCGCCGCAACTACGGCCAGACGCCGGCCATGTCCGCCGGGTTTGACGCCAGCCGCGGTGCGTTGATCGTGACCCTCGATGGCGATCTGCAGAACGATCCCGCCGACATTCCGCTGCTGCTGGAGCGGCTGGAGCAGGGCTACGACCTGGTGAGCGGCTGGCGCCATCAACGCCAGGACCCGGCCATGAGCCGCAAGCTGCCCAGCCGCGTGGCCAATCGGCTGATCGCCAGGGTGACGGGGGTGCGATTGCACGATTACGGCTGTTCGCTCAAGGCCTACCGCCGCGAGCTGGTGGAGGACATGAACCTCTACGGCGAGCTGCACCGCTTCCTGCCGGCCCTGGCCTTCATCGAAGGGGCCCGCATCAGCGAGGTGAAGGTGAACCACCGGGCCCGCAGCTTCGGCAGCAGCAAGTACGGCATCGACCGCACCTTTCGGGTCCTGATGGACCTGCTCACCGTGTGGTTCATGAAGCGCTTCCTGACCCGGCCGATGTACGTGTTCGGCTTCGGGGGGCTGCTGTCGGTGGCCCTGGGGCTGGTGCTCAGCCTCTATCTGCTGGGCTTGAAGCTGCAGGGCTTCGACATCGGCAGCCGGCCGCTGTTGCTGGTGGCGGTGCTGGCGCTGATCTGCGGGGTGCAGTTGTTCTGTTTCGGCCTGCTGGCGGAGCTGCAGATGCGCACCTACCACGAAAGCCAGGGGCGCCCCATCTATCGGGTGCGTGAAACGTTGCGGGGCGCTTTTGCGGCGGGCTGAGCGGGGGCGCCTGGGGCGGCGCTGCTGCGGCCGCGGAACCGCTCCATGGCCGCGGCGGCCAGTTGGGTGACGCGTGGGTCGCCGTCGCGCAGGCCCCGCTGGATCAGGGGCAGGGCGGCGCGGTGGCCCCAGGCGGCGCAGGTGGCCATGGCCCGTTGGCGTGCGCCACCGCCGGCCTGGAACTGGCGCTCCAGGTGCAGCAGCAGCTGGCGGCGCCCCCGCAGGTCTGACGCGGCCGGCAGTGCCGCGGTGTCAGCCGCTGCATGGGCGGCCGCGGCCGTTGCTGCTGGCCCGCCACCACTGCCCTGCACCAGGGTCATCTGGGAGCGGTTGAGGGCCGCGATGGCGCTGGTGTCGGTGGAGCGCAGGATCGTGGTGCGGGGCCGGCCCAGCAGCCACAGCACGGCGATCACGGCGGCGAGGGCAGCTCCGGAAAGGGCCTGATTCATGGCTGGGGCGAGGACCTGACGTTGACGGCCACTGGGGTGACCTGAGAGGGGTGGTCTGAACTTTTATGTCGCCCCTTTCGCCGCTCAACAGCAGTTTCAGGAGCACTCCTTACAGTTCCGACGGTAGCTGTATTGGCCCACGCTGATGACCGGAGACTTCGTCGCCGCCTGGATGCCCTCGGTGTTCGTGCCCCTTGTCGGGATCATGGGTCCTGCGGTGGCCATGGCCCTGCTGTTCAACGTGATCGAAGCCCGCGATTGAGCTCCTGCGGAGCAATCGCCCCTTCGTCCCAGCCACCCAGCCCCTTCCAACGATGACCGTGACCCCCGTCGCCGACCCCTGTGTCGGCAATCTGGCCACCCCCGTTAACAGCAGCTATTTCAGCCGCGCCTTCCTGAGCGCGCTGCCCGCCTACCGCCCGGCCCTCTCCCCCAACCGCCGCGGTTTGGAAGTGGGCATGGCCCATGGGTTCTTCCTCTACGGCCCCTTCGCCATCTGCGGCCCCCTGCGCGCCACCGAGTACGCCAGCACCGCTGGCCTGCTGGCCGCTGTGGGCCTGGTGTCGATCCTCACCGTGTGCCTGTCGATCTACGGCACCGCTGGTCTCGGCCCCAACGTGCAGCCCGCCGACGCCACCATCGACAACCCCCCGGCTGATCTGTTCACCAAGGCCGGCTGGGCTGAATTCGCCAGCGGCTTCTGGCTGGGTGGCTGCGGCGGTGCCGCCTTCGCCTGGTTCCTGGCCGGCACCACCATCGTGGCGCCCCTGGTGAAGATTGCCGGTGGCGTCTGGAGCGTCAGCTGAGCGCTGCCGACCAACGCGGTTTCCTCAAACCCCCGCCTCGGCGGGGGTTTTTATTGGCCGGTATGGGCCGGTATGGGCCGGTATAGGCCGGGGGGCGGCCTCGGCGCTGGCTCCGTTGTGGGGCGCGTCAGGGCTGAACTCCCGGTAGCATCAGCGCGTTCTGTCAGCAGTGGAGTGGTGTAGCGGGGCCTTTGGCCATGGCTGCACCGACCGCTTCACCGGCTGGCCAAAAGCCCCCCAGGAGGAGGTGCCCGTGAGTTCCAGTTGTTCCATGCAGGGTCTGCTGATCGCGGAGAACGCCGGCT
>JBEIQU010000083.1:0-6988 GCA_040376355.1 Prochloraceae cyanobacterium
AGCTCCCCCAGCAGAGCCTGGATCTCACCAGCCTCCAGGGTGGGCCCGCCCTCACGGCAGGGGATGCAGGTTTCTTTGGAGAGGGCCATGGCTTCCGTGGGGTTCAGTGGAGTCGGGTATACGTCAGGGGCTGGCGGGGCTCCAGCTCCAGGCTCCACACCCCAGAGGCGATCTGGCGCAGCTCCTGCAGCAGTGCAGCGGTATCGCCGCTGTTGAGCCAGCGGGCCTTGAGGGCCGGCACCTGCTCCTGCAACGCTTCGATCGGCACGGTGATCAACAGCAGGCTGTGGGCCGCACCGGCCCGGCGCAGGGGCGCCTGGTCGCTGCGTTGCCAGACGCGCACCAGCAATTCCAAGGCCTGCTGACGGCCCACCTCGCCGGGGTCGCCATCAGCCGGCAGCGGCTCCCGCAACGACTTGCCCTGCAGCGGCATGGCGCGCTCGCCGTTCTGCTCCAGCAGCGCCAGCGCAATCAGATAAGGAGCGTCAGCCATGGGAGGTCAGCAATGGGTGCCAGTGACACAGTGGACCCTGGCCTGCCCCGATCGCGAGGGAGGCACGCAATCCGCCCTCCACATACGTCTTCGCGGCTTGCACCGCCTCCAGCAGCGGCAAGCCTCGAGCCCGCCAGGCTGTGATAGCTGCCCCCAGGGTGCAACCACTGCCGTGGCTGTGGGGGGTGTCCACCGCAGCGCTGCGCAACCACACCCCATCGGCGCTGCGCTGCAGCAGGTAATCGCAGCCGCGCCACTGGGGCTGTCCACCGCCCTTGATCAACACCGCCCCAGGCCCCAGGGCCAGCAACCGTTCAGCGGCGTGCTCCACGTCGGCCTGCGTCTCCAGCACAAGGCCACTGAGCAGGCGCACTTCCTGCAGGTTGGGCGTGATCAGCTCAGCGATGGGCAACAGCAACGCGCGGTAGGCGTCGACCGCATCGGGCTCCAGCAAGACAGATCCCGCCCGCGACACCATCACCGGATCGATCAAGGTCGGAAGCCCCACGCCGCTCAGGGCCGCAGCCGTGGCTTCGATCAAGGGTCGATTCAGCAGCATGCCGGTCTTGATGGCACCCACCGGGAGGTCGCTGAGCACCGCCCCAACCTGGGCTGCAATGGCCCCGGGCGGCAGGGCATCCACCCGCTGCACGCCGAGGGTGTTCTGGGCGGTCACGCAGGTGATCGCCGAACAGCCGTGTACCTGCAGGGCCAGGAACGTCTTCAGATCGGCCTGGATCCCCGCACCGCCGCCGGAATCACTGCCACCGATCGTCAGGGCGATCGCGGGGGACATCCAGCCAGGGCAACTGCCGAAATCCTGGATCACCGGATTGCCCCATGGCGAGGGCCGCCGCCACCGCCACCAGGGCCAGCAGCAGCCATCGCCAGTGGCGTGGGCTCCGCTGAGCCCGGGGCCGACGGCCAGCCGCACCCTGCAGGGGGGAGCCGCAGCGACCGCACACCAGGCGCCCCGCCAGGCCGCGATCTGCCCGCACGGACCAGCTACCGCAGCGGGGGCAGGCCATTCAGGCCAAACGCCACAGGGCCAGACCGCCGCCCCGGCCCCGGGCCGCCAGCCAACCGCTGGGGTCGCGCGCAATCAAGGCGAAGAAGGGCAGCCGCTGCGGCGCCGGCGACGGAATGGCTTTCTGAAACAACACCCGGCCCCCCAGGCTGATCTGCAGCTGCTGAAAGCTGAACTGCAGCAGCGGCCGGCTCCCCTGCAGGTGCCCTACACCGCGGAAGCGCAACTCCAGCGGCCCGAGGCTGACGGCATTGCACAACGCGAGCTCGCCCTCGCCAGCCTCGCCGGCCCCTATCTCGAGGCGGGCCTGCACCGCCCGCAGCAACGACCCACTGAATACGGAGGGCCTGGGACTGCCCTTGGGCCACACCTGATCAAGGCGCCAGCACCCCAGCAGATCCGCCGCCTGCAAACCGGTGCCGTGCTGACGCACCCGGCGCTCTTGTTCCAGCAGCTCAGCGCCCGTGATCATTGCGGCTTGGTGGCGATCACGGAGAAGAAGGGATCGCCGGCACCCCCCACCAGCCCCTTCCAGCCCTTGGCCCGGGTGGTTTCCGCCACGATCTCGGGCTTGGGCCAGCCCTGGGCCATCAACACCTCCGCCACGTAAGTGAGGTGGTCGCGATCGCTGCCATCAGCCCACACCTGTGGCGCCTTGGTGAAAAACATGCGATTGGAGAACGACACGATCAACTGCCCGCCCGGGCGCGTGATCCGCAGCAGCTCCGCTGCCACCGCCTCTGGATATTGCAGGTATTGCCAGCCCGCCACGATCAAGGTGGCATCCACGCTGGCACTGGGCAGCGGAATCTCCTGGTTGAGGTTGAGGTTCTGCAGCCAATGGCTATCGAGGCGGCGGTTGGCCGCCAGCTCCTTCTCATTGAGGCCGTGGCCGATCACCCGCTCGTACACCGCCTCCTCCGGCAGGTGAGACACCCAGCTCGACATCAGATCGAGCACCACAGCCTTGCGGGGGATCCGCTCGCAGTAGAGCTGCGTCAGCCGCTCGCGGAAGGCGTCATCGAGATGCTGAACGAACCGGGGCTCGGCATAGAACAGCTGATCGTCGCTCCCATCCCACTTGCGACGCTGTGACTCCGTGAGCACCTGAACCGCCACGGCCCTCCACCAACCGGCGCTGACGCTAACGGGCCAAACTGGCCATGGCTTGACGGGCCGTTGGCAGCCATGGCCGAACAGCAGCGGCTCTGCGATCTGGGCATCATCGGCGCCGGTCCTGCCGGCTGTGCCCTGGCGGCGGCGCTCCGGCTGAGGGGCTGGGGCGGAACGATCACCCTGTTGGAGATCGGCCGCGGCCCCGGTGGCCGGGCGGCCACCCGCCGCTCCCGCAGCGATGCGGCGCTGGCGATCAACCATGGGGCGCCACTGTTCAACATCCGCAGCGCTCCCGAACCGTGCCTGCTGGAACCCCTGCGCCGTGGCGGCTGGATTGAGCCCTTCACCGGAGCCATCCATAGCCTCGATGGATCCGGAGACCTGGGCCCCGCCATCGAGGACGGCTTCAGCGATGGGGCGCTCTGGCAGGGGCGCGGTGGCATGGAACAGCTCAGCAGCGGCCTGTTGGCCTTGGCCCAGGGGGAGAACGGCACCACCAACCTGCGCAGCGGCAGCTTGGTGCGGCATCTGCAGCCCCAGGCCCATGGCTGGGGCCTCGCCGAGGCCAGCGCTCAGCCCCTGCTGCACTGCCGCTGGTTGGTGCTGAGCGGCACATTGCTGGCCCACCCCCGCTGCCAGCAGGTGTTCGGCTGGAGCGACGTTCCCCTGCAAACCGCCGCCACCCAGCTCGATGACCCGCAACTGCGGGACGCCTGCGGGGCCCTGGCGGCGATCAACTCCCAGGCCAGTAGCCACCTGCTGTTGACCCTGCCCCCGGAACTGGCAGCGGTGTGGCTGCAGCAGCCCTGGCGCCTGTTGCAGTTCAGCCCGGCGGCGCAAGAGCGCTGGGGCCTGCGGCGGGTGTCGCTGCAACCGCTGCGCGATCAGCGCTGCGGTGTGGTGGCGGAATCCACGGCCGCCTTTGCCGAGCGCCATCTGGGGGTGTACGGCGCCCGTTCCTCCGCCAGCCAACTGTTGGGTGCGGCGCCCGATGCCGCTGCGGAGGCGGCGGTGATCCATCGCCTGGAGCAGGCCCTGTCCGACGCCCTCGGACACGCCACGGATGGCGCCGACCGGCAACTGATGCGCTGGGGTGCAGCCTTCCCCCAGCCGCCAGGGCTCAGCCCAACCCAGCAGCTCTGCCCCAGTAGCCGCATCGGCTTCTGCGGTGACGCCGTGGCGGGGCCGGGCTTCGGACGGGTGGAAGGGGCCCTGCGCAGCGCCGACAACCTGGCGGAACGGCTGCTGGCGCTGCTCTGAGCCCCAAGCGCCGCGGGATCAGGCCGGCTCCAAGCGTTGCAGCTGGGCTTCGAGCCGCTGCTTCAGGCGGTTCTGAACCAGGTGACAAAGCTCATCCACCAGATCCCCATCGGCCTGCCAGATGGTGCGGGCGCCCTCCCGCTCACAACGCACCAGACCGGCACGCTGCAGCTGGCCCAGCTGACGACTGATATGCGACTGGGAGAACCCGGTGGCATCGATCAGGGTGGCCACATCCGTCGGCCCCTGCTTGAGCTGGCAGAGCAACTGCAGCCGCGCTGGCTCGCTCAGCAGCCGAAAGAACTGGCTGTACTCCTCCAGGAGCTCGGGGGAGGGCAGCGCGCCCGGGGCACCCATGGCAATGGCCTATGCCGATAGCCGCATTATGCAGGGCCCGCGCCCGCCCTGGGGCAGCAGGCCGGCGAGCAAATATGCGTGTATGCTCATAGCAACACGCCGCCACCGCCATGGCTGCCACCGCGCCCTTCAATCTCGCCGCCGCCGCCGGTGGCCAACCGCTGCTGTTCCGCCAGCTGTTTGACGTCGACACGGGCACCTACACCTATCTGCTGGCGGATGTGCCCAGCCGCCAGGCGGTGCTGATCGACCCGGTGTTTGAACAGCACAGCCGCGACCTCTCCCTCATCCGCGAACTCGGGATCGAGCTGCAGGCCTGCCTTGACACCCACGCCCACGCGGACCATGTCACCGGCAGCTGGCTGATGCACGCAGCCACCGGCTGCGCCATCGGCCTGGCCGCCGCCGTGGGGGCGCAACACGTAACCCTGCCCCTCCACCACGGCGAACGGGTGGCCTTCGGTGGGCGACACCTGGAGGTGCGCAGCACGCCGGGGCACACCGATGGCTGCCTCAGCTTTGTGCTCGACGACCACTCCATGGCCTTCAGCGGCGATGCGCTGCTGGTGCGGGGCTGCGGGCGCTGCGACTTCCAACAGGGCGACCCCCACACCCTGTGGCGTTCGATCACCGAGCAGCTGTTCAGCCTGCCGGACCGTTGTTTGCTCTACCCCGGGCACGACTACACCGGCCGAGGCGTGTCCTCGGTGGTGGAGGAAAAGGCCTACAACGCCCGCCTGGGGGGCGCGGCCGATGAACGGGATTTCGTGGGGCACATGCAGAACATGAAGCTGCCCCATCCCCACAAGATCGCCGAGGCCCTGCCGGGCAACATGCGCTCCGGCAAACCGCGCCAGCCCAGCCTTGCCGCCAACTGGGCACCGGTGCAGCGCAGCTATGCAGGCCTGCCCGAGTTGTCGCCGGCCTGGGTGGCCTTGAACCGGGATCAGCTCACCATCCTCGACGTGCGCTCCCACGACGAACTTCAGGGCCCCGACGGACACATCGAGGGCAGCCTGCAGATCCCCCTGCCGGAGCTGGAGGCTCGCAGCGGCGAGCTCCCCAACGACACCCCGCTGGTGGTGGTTTGCCACTCCGGTAGCCGCTCCGCCCTGGCCACCCAGCAGCTGCTGAAGGCCGGCCGGCCGCAGGTGGCCAACCTGCGCGGCGGCCTGGCCCGCTGGGCCGATGAGGGCTACCCCCTGGCGGGGGTGACCCCCCAGAGGCCCCAATAGCCAACCAGCCCCCTGTCTTTCCCCAACCCGACCATCCCATGGACCAAGCCTGGATTGACGCCCCTGCCCTGGCGGAGCAACTCGCCAGCCGCAGCGTGAGCGTGATCGACGTGCGTGAACCGATGGAGTACGCCGGCGGCCACATCGCCGGCAGCGTGAACATCCCCCTGCACCGGCTGGGGCAATCCCCCCTGCCCGAGGGGCCCCTGGTGCTGGTGTGCCAGAGCGGCAACCGCAGCAATGAAGCTCTGCGACGCCTGCTGGAGCGAGGGCATGGCCAAGGCCTCAGCCAGCTCGCCGGGGGAGTGCCCAGCTGGGAGCAGGCGGGCCTGCCGCTGCGAAAGCTGAACAATGCCCCGCTGCCCCTGATGCGCCAGGTGCAGATCGCGGCCGGTTCGCTGGTGCTGTTGGGGCTGATCCTCAGCCAAGTGGCCGCTCCGGGCTGGATCGCCCTCACGTGGTTTGTGGGGGCCGGCCTCACCTTCGCTGGCATTAGTGGCTTCTGCGGGATGGCTCGGCTGCTGGCCCTGATGCCCTGGAACCGGGTGAGGCTGTGATCGACACGGGGATCCACGGCACGGCCCTGCTGCTGTGGGGCGGGGGGGCGCTGATCGGCCTGCTGCTCTCCGTCTTGGGGGCAGGGGGATCGATCCTGCTGCTGCCGCTGCTGGTGAGTGGGGTCGCCCTGTCCACCCGCGAGGCGGTACCGCTGTCTCTGCTGGTGGTTCTGGTGCTGGCCTTTGGGAACCTGGTTCCCTACCTGAGGCGAGGCCAGTTCGCGCCTCGAGCCGCTCTGGTGCTTGGGCTTCCCGCCCTTTTGGGCAGCTGGATTGGGGGCCGTTGGGTGAAGGCTGGCCTGGTGCCGGAACCCCTGCAGCTGACCGTGTTTGCCCTGGCCGCCCTGGGGGCCGCCTGGCTACTCAACCGCGGCACCCACACGCAGCGGCCGCAACGACAACCGGCGCGGCTGGCGGTGCTGGGGGTGCTGGTGGGCCTGCTCACCGGCATTGCAGGCGTAGGCGGCGGTTTTGCCATCGTGCCGGCCCTGGTGCTGTTGGCGGACTTACCGATGGCATTAGCCAGTGGAACCAGCCTGCTGCTGATCGCCATCAATGCGTTGGCGGCCTTGATCGCGCTGGGGCACTGGCCATCCACCGCACTCCCCCTGCTGTCACCGCTCCTGATCGGCGGGGCCGTTGGTGCCTGGATCGGCCAACGGCTGGCGCCACACCTGAGTGATCAACGGCTGCGGCAAGGCTTCTCGCTGGTGCTGATCGGGTCAGCCCTGCTCACAGGACTGGAGGCGTGGAAACGCCAACCAGGCAAGGCGGTCGTGCCGAGTCAAGCCAGACCCCTACTGCTCAGTCGCGACCACAGCGACACTTGCCGCCCTTCCACTTGGAGCACTTCTTCTGCTTGCAGCCCTTCTTCTTCGAGCTTTGGGGACCTCGCGTGAACCCCTCCGGCACATCGTCGCAACATCCACTGGACTGGGACTGA
>JBEIQU010000130.1:0-5158 GCA_040376355.1 Prochloraceae cyanobacterium
CAACGGCTGCTGCCCCTGCTGCGCCAGGCGATCCCCAGCCAACACTGGATCGGCTGCAGCGGCGGCGGCGTGGTGGGCACCGGCGCCGATGGCCAGCCCCATGAATTAGAGCAGCAACCGGGCATCAGCGTCAGCCTGTTGTGGCTGCCCGGGGCGGAGCTGCAGCTGTTCCAGGTGCAGGGCGATGACCTCCCCGACCTCGACGGCCCCAGCCAGGCCTGGGCGGACTGGGTGGGGGCTGAGCCCCAGGGCGCCCACTCGATGCTGCTGTTCATCGATCCGGGCTGCCCCGCCATCAACGACCTGATTAGCGGCCTCGACTACGCCTACCCCGATGCCGCCAAGGTGGGAGGCATCGCCGGGCAGCACAACGCCAGCCATGGCTCGCTGCTGTTCGACGACCAGGTCGTGAGCGGAGCGGTGGGCTGCCTGATCAGCGGCAGCTGGCGGATCGATCCGGTGGTGGCCCAGGGCTGCAAACCGATCGGCCCGGTGTTTGAGGTGGAGCAGGCGGAGCGCAACGTGGTGCAGCGGCTGAGCAGCAGCGAGCAGCGGGGCACCCCCGTGGCCTGCCTGCAGACCATCCTTGAGGGGCTCAACCCCCAGGAGCGCGAGCTGGTGCGCCACTCGCTCTTTCTCGGTGTGGCCAAAAACAGCTTCCAGCTCAACGGCAGCGGCGACTCCGACGCCCCGGCGTTTCTGGTGCGCAACCTGATCGGCGTCGATCCCCGCACCGGCTCGGTGGCCGTCGGCGAACGGCTGCGGGTGGGGCAACGGGTGCAGTTCCAGCTGCGGGATGCCGACGCCTCCCGCCAGGAGCAGCGTCAACTGCTCAGCCAGCAGCACCGGCGGCAGCCGCAACCGTTGGCCGCTCTGTTGTTCGCCTGCCTGGGCCGCGGCGAGGGGCTCTATGGCCAACCCGATGGCGACGTGCAGGCCTGCCGGGAACACTTCGCCGCGGTGCCCGTGGCCGGTGCCTTCTGCAACGGCGAGATCGGCCCGGTGGTGGGGGTCACCCACCTGCACGGCTACACCGCCAGCTGGGGATTCCTGGTGCCCCACGCCAGCGGTATGGGCGAAGAGCCGGCCTGAGCTCGCCATGGTGCGCCAGCACGTCAACCCCCTCAGCCGTTTCTTCCAGCAGCCGCTGCAACTGCCGCCGCCGCCGAACCTGTTCGCCGACGGGGCCCTGCCCCTGCACCTGGACATCGGCTGCGCCCGCGGCCGCTGTCTGTTGGCCTTGGCGGAGCAGCAGCCACAGCGCAACCACCTGGGGGTGGAGATCCGCCGGCCCCTGGTGAGCGCCGCGGAAGCTGACCGCATACAGCGCCAGCTCACCAACCTGCACTATCTGTTCTGCAACGCCAACGTCAGCCTCGAGGGCTGGCTGGCGGAGCTCCCCAGCGGTCTGCTGGAGCTGGTGTCGATCCAGTTCCCCGATCCCTGGTTCAAGAAGAAGCACCACAAACGCCGGGTGCTGCAGCCGGCATTGCTGCTGGCCATCGCCGCGGCCCTGGCCCCCGGCAAGCAGCTGTTTGTGCAGAGCGATGTGCTGGCGGTGATCGAGCCGATGCTGGCGGTGATCGAAGCCAGCGGCTGCTTTGAACGTAGTGGCGAACCCCAGATGCCAGATGCCGCCGGTTGGCTGCCGCAGAACCCGCTACCGGTCCCGACCGAACGCGAAACCTATGTGCTTGAGCAGGGGCTGCCGGTGTACCGCCGGCTCTACCGACGCAACGGCACCCCACCGCCGGCGTTGCAAAGCCTGGAACAACGGCTCCAGGCCACCGATAATCCGGCCGATACCCCGCCATCGCTGGCATGAGCCCGGCCCCTGCGCCCCCATCCCCCTGGCTGCTGCGCTGGCAAGGGGCGTTGGCGGGCCTCCCCAGCGGCCCCCTCACCAGCCGCCTGCCGTTGCTGGCCGGCGTGGTGCTCTGTGCCTTGATGGCGGGCCTGCCGCTGGTAACCCGTGGCGGCCTCAGCCTGTTGATCCTGGCGGCCGGATTGCTGTGGCTCATCTGGGCCCTGCGCACCCCCGCCGGGCCCCTGGGCGCGATCAACGGCTGGCTGCTGCTGCTGCTCGGCATCGCGGTGTTGGCCACCGGCTGTTCTCCGGTGCCGGTGGCCGCCTTCAAGGGGCTGCTGAAGCTGCTCAGCTACCTGGGGGTCTATGCCCTGATGCGGCAGCTGCTGGCGGAGGCACCGCAATGGTGGAATCGCATCGTGGCGGCCCTGCTGGCCGGCCAACTGGTCAGCGCTGTGTTGGCCATCCGACAGCTCTACGGCGACACCGCCGAGCTGGCCCGCTGGGCTGATCCCAACTCCGTGGCCGACGGCACGATCCGGGTCTACGGCCCCCTCGAGAACCCCAACCTCTTGGCGGGGTATCTGATCCCGATCCTGCCGATCGCCCTGGTGGCGCTGCTGCGCTGGCGCAGCTGGCCCCAGCGCCTGTTCGCCGCCACCGCCCTGCTGCTGGGAGCGATTGCCCTGTTCCTCAGCTACAGCCGCGGCGGCTGGCTGGGCATGCTGGCGGCCCTGGGAGCGCTGGGTTTGCTGTTGGTCCTGCGCCAAACGCGCCAGTGGCCGCCCCTGTGGCGCCGCCTGTTCCCACTGCTGCTGCTGGTGGGGGCGGTGGCCGTGCTGGTGGTGGCCGTCACCCAGGTGGAGCCGCTGCGCATCCGCGTGCTCAGCCTGGTCGCAGGCCGCGAAGACAGCTCCAACAACTTCCGCATCAACGTCTGGCTGGCGGCCATCGACATGATCCAGGCGCGCCCCTGGCTGGGCATCGGCCCGGGCAATACGGCCTTCAACCTGATCTACCCGCTGTACCAACAGCCCAAGTTCAACGCTCTGAGTGCCTACTCCGTGCCGCTGGAGCTGCTGGTGGAAGGGGGTGTGCCCTACCTGCTGGCGGCCCTGGGCCTGCTGGTCGCCAGCCTGCGGGCCGGCCTGGCCCAGCTGAAGGGCGAATCCAGCTGGGCGCTGCCGGCCCTAGCGGCCGTGGCGGCCATCGCCGGCCTGGGGATGCAGGGCATCACCGACACCATCTTCTTCCGGCCGGAGGTGCAGCTCACCGGCTGGTTCTGCCTGGCCAGCCTGGCGGTGAGCAGGGCCCAGGCCGGCACGGATGGCTGACCCCCAGCCGCGGCTGATCGCCGGCTTCGACGCCGGCCAGACCCACACCAGCTGCCGGCTGGCCTGGCTGCAAACGGATGGGGCCTGGCGGCCCTTCGCCGAGGGGCAGGGCAGTGGCGTCAGCCATCTGGCCGCCGATGGCGGTGAGCTCCGCTTTCAGAGCGCCCTCACCAGCAGCCTGGCCTCCGCCCGCCAGAGGGCGGAGGCCGATGGGTCTCTGCAGCCGGCCATGCCGCTGGTGGCGGCGGCCATCGGCGCCAGCGGCATCGAAGCGGGCAGCGGCGTGCAGGCGCAGGGGCAGCAGCTGGCGGCCGCCGCCCTCGGTTTGCCGGCCGCCGCAGTGCACGTCACGGGGGACGAGCGCACCGCCTTGGCCGGAGCCTTGGGGCACGAGGCCGGCGTGCTGGTGATCAGCGGCACGGGCTGCATCGCCCTGGGGCAGAACGCCGCGGGCCAGTTGCACCGCTGCGGCGGCTGGGGCTGGCTGCTGGATGGGGCCGGATCCGCCATGGACATCGGCCGCGACGGCCTGGCCCTGAGTGTGCAGATGGCCGATGGACGCCTCGAGCCCACAGGGCTGCAGGTCGACCTGTGGCAGGCCCTGGGGGTGACCACAGCCCAGGCGCTCAAGGCCCTGGTGGTGCAGCCCAGCTTCGGCGCCGCCGGCTTCGCCCGCTTGGCCCCGGTGATCGATCAACGGGCCCAGGCGGGGGATGTCCAGGCCCAGGCGCTGGTGCAGCGCTCCGCCAAGGCGTTAGCCGCCATGGTGGAGGCCGTGGCCCATGAGCTGCAGCTGCAGGCACCGGCCGTCTGTGCGGTGGGGGGTGCCGTCGTGCACCTGGCCAGCCTGCGCCACCGCTTTGCAGCCGCGCTGCAGCAGCACTGCCCGGGGGCGCGGCTGCAGCAGCCCAGCGGGGATGCCTGCGACGGCGCCCTCACCCTGGCGGCTCAGACAGCGTTGAGGTGCTGATCGGCCAGCGCTGCCAAGTGGCTGCTCCAGTGGTCCACATCGCCCTGGTCCGCCGCCTCCACCATCACCCGCAGCAGCGGTTCGGTGCCGCTGGCACGCACCAGCACCCGGCCGCTGCCGGCCATGGCCACCTCCGCCTGCTCCACCGCCTGGCGCAGCGGCTCACAGGCCTGCCAGTCGGTGCGGCGCTCGCGGCTGGGCACCGTCACGTTCACCAGTTTTTGGGGATAGGGCTGGAAGCTGCCCTCGAGCCAATCCGCCAGGCTGCCGCCACTGGCCTGGATCAGGCTGGCCACCTGCAGGGCCGTGAGCAGGCCATCGCCGCTCATGCCATGGCGGGCCGAGAGGATGTGGCCCGATTGCTCGCCGCCCAGGGCCGCCCCCAGGTCCTCCATGGCGACATGCACATACTGATCGCCCACGGCGGTGCGCTCCAACACCCCGCCACGGGCCTGCCAGGCGCGCTCAAAGCCCAGGTTGCTCATCACCGTGGCCACGATGCGGTTCTGGGGCAGGGCCCCCTCCGCCATCAGCGCCTGGCCCCACAAATACAGAATCTGGTCGCCATCCACCATGCGGCCGCGGCCATCCACGGCGAGCATGCGATCGGCATCGCCATCGAAGGCGAAGCCCATCTGAGCCCCCTGGGCCAGCACGGCGGCCCGCAGCGGCTCCAGATGGGTGCTGCCGCAACCCTGATTGATGCGCGTGCCATCGGGCTGGCCGTGCAGCACCGTGACCTCCGCCCCCAGCTCGCGGAACAGGGCCTCACCGCAACTGGTGGCCGATCCCCAGCACAGATCGAGCACAATGCGGCACCCTTCCAACCGGGCCTCGCCCACGCTGGCCAGCAACCGCTGCCGGTAGGCCTCCAGCAGATCCGGTCGGCGCTCCAGCCGGCCATTGGCCGGCACCGCCTCCAGCACCGGGCTCGCACCGGTGAGGCCCGCCTCGATGGCCGCCTGCTCCGTGCGGGCCAGCTTGGCGCCGCAGGCCCCGAACACCTTGATGCCGTTGTCCTGGGGGGGGTTGTGACTGGCGGAGACC
>JBEIQU010000216.1:0-3515 GCA_040376355.1 Prochloraceae cyanobacterium
CGTCAGCCTGGATCCGCAGCGCTGCGACGCCTGGGGCATTCCCATCGCCCACATCGACTGCCACTGGGGCGACAACGAGCGGCGCCTGGTGGCCCACATGCAGACGCGCATGGAGGCGGTGGTGGCGAGCGCCGGCGGCGAGATCAAGCCGTTGGAGGAGCTGTTCGTCCTGCCGCTACTGGAGCCCCTGGTGCGCAACAGCGCCGCCCTGGCCCCCGGCGCCGCCCCCCCCGGTTACTACATCCACGAACTAGGGGGAGCCCCCATGGGCAGCAGCGAGGCCACCGGCGTGCTCAACCCCTGGAACCAGCTCTGGCGCACCCCCAACCTGCTGGTCACCGATGGCAGCTGCTGGCCCAGCGCCGGTTGGCAGAGCCCCACGCTCACCGAAATGGCCATCACCTGGCGGGCCTGTGACCACGCCGCTAAGGCCCTGAAACGCGGTGAGCTTTAGCTGACGCAACACCAGATTTGGTGTCAACCACCACATCCAGAGCCAGGTATGGGCCGCACACTAAGCAGGCGACCTTTCACGGGTCGGGCAAGGGAGAAACACCAAGCGGGGGTTCGGCACTCCCGCTTTTTTGTGTTTACTCACCGGTCTTCATGAACAGACCATTGAGGTAGTGCTGGGACACACAGCGATCGCTGCAGCCGTTCTGGAACAGGAAGCCAGCCAGGGCTGAGGTAATGACGCGGTACTGGTCCCAGTCGGGGCGGCTGTGCAGGAACGCCCGCATGCCATCGAATAGGGCCTCGGGTACCTCGGCTTCCAGGCTGATGCGCGGGGCCCCCTGGGGCTGCTGTTGCAGCTGCGGCTGCGGCTCTAGCTCGGGCGGCGCTGGTGGCGCCACCTGATCCTGCTGCTGGAGGCAGCGCTGGAGGTGATCCCTGGCGTGGCTCTGATCCAGCGGCTGCTGGGTTTTCAGATCCAGGGCGTCGTGGTCCAAGCGTGCTTCTCCGTCGCGATGGGGCCAGCAAACCCCGGCAAGTCGAACGCCGTCAACGCGGGCTCAACAGCTCAAAACCATGATGAAACAGCATGAGACTGATACGGGTGCAACGGATCTCAGCAAAGAGTTCTTGAGGCTTACCAGCCCGAATAGCAGCGGTGTGAGGCCTGTCAAGTTCAATTCGAACGCAGACGCCAAATCCCCAGAAACGCCGCAATGGGGACCCAGCATGCCCATGGCCCTGTGGAAAACGCCACCGCCCGCTGGGGAAAACAGCTTGGATCTGGGGATTGCCGTTTTCGATTAGCAGGGCTTATGTGTGCGGGTCTCGTGCGACAAAGGCGAGCCCGAGACAGATGAGCGGCTGAAATGCCTCAGATGTCTTCGGATTTGCCCCGCGGTTTGTACAGGGTTCGCGGACCGAGCGGGTGATCGGCGTGGGGATAGGGCGCATGGCCGTGGTCGTGTGAATGGCCGTGATCGTGGCTGTGATCGTGGGCGTGGCTGTGGTCATGCCCGTGATCGTGCGCATGGTCATGCCCGTGATCGTGGTGGTGATGGCCCATCGGGATGGGAATGCCATCGGGCTGGCAGGCGCCGGTGCACTCGTGCTCACACAGGGTGCAGGCTTCCACCAGGCCCTCCACGTGGTGGTGGTGGCTCTGCTGGGGCGCCCCCACCTCCGTTTCAAACCCCAGCACCTGGGCGCGGTACTTGCACAGGGAGCAGTTCATCTGCGTCTCACCGCGCACCACCTCCTGCACCCGCTCCAGGAAGGTGTCGATCACCAGGGGGTGGTCCCCCAGGTAGCTGGCCTCCAGGAACTCCACCTCGGGGTGGTCGGCCGCCACCAGCTGCGTGTGCTGGCGGATGCGGCTCACCAGCACGCCGGAGAACAGGAAATAAGGGAACACCACGATGCGCTTGAAGCCGAGGCGCACCACATGGCGCAGCCCCGGCTCCACCAGCGGGAAGGTCACCCCCGAGTACACGGTTTCGCCCCAACCGAAGCCGAAGCCCTCCGCCAGCATCCGCGTCACCTTGGACACGTTGGAGTTGGCATCCGGATCGGAGGAGCCACGGCCCACGACCACCAGCAGGGTGTCACTCAGGGGCGCAGCTGTGGTGGCGGCGTCGAGGGCCGCCTGGATGCGGGCGCCGGCGGCCAGGATCATGCTGCGGTCGACCCCCAGCTCGCGGCCGTAATCAATGCGCAGCCCCGTCTCAGCCGCATAGGTGTTGAGCACGGACGGGATGTCGTTCTTGGCGTGGCCGGCGGCGAACAACATGCCCGGCACCGCCAGCACCCGCTTCACCCCCTGCTGCCGCAGGCTCTCGAGGCCGTCGCGCAGGATCGGCCGCGCAAATTCCAGGTAGCCGTATTCCACCGGCAGCTGCGGCAACCGCTGCCGCAGGCCCTCGGCGAGCTGGGCAAATTCCCCCACTGCCTGGCGATTGCGGCTGCCATGGCCGCAGATCAGCACCCCCACCGGCCCGCCGTCCACGGCCTCCAAAACACCAGCGTGGCCGAGATCGGTCTGCTCAGGGAACGTCATGGAAAGGTCCACCTGGCTCGACCCTAAATGCAGCCCTTTGGGAGCTGGGAATTAGGGTGCGAACCATCCATCTGGCGATTGCAGCGTGCAGACCAGCGAGAACAACCGCGCCGGCGAACTCAAGGATCTGGGCTGGAGTCCTGAAGACGTTCGTAAATACGAAGAGCTCTGGGAATACCGCCAACGCTGGGGGGCGATCAACCTGGAACGAGAGGACCGGCTGTTCCTGCGCAAGGCGGAAGCTGCACTGCCCAAGTTGCCCAGCGGCAAGGGTTCCGAGAAGAAGCGCACCCAGGACAAGTCGTACTACCGCTGGTTGGCCTTCTATCTCGAGGCGATGCAAACGAGCCCAGCAGAAACCAGCCTGAGCGGTGGGGCCCAGGGTGCCTGGCCGGTGCTGCTGGAGCAGGAGCTGCGGGCGATCGATTACTACGAGCCGGTGCTCGGCCTGCCCGACACCCTCAAGGCCAAGGAACTGCTGCCGATCCGCGAGCAACTGATCCAACAGGCGGCCAGCGGCGGCACGGTGCTGGCCTTTGATTTCGTGGAGCCCCTGGAGGCGCTCAAGCGGCAGGAAACCACCAGCTGGAAACCCCTGCGCGGCGAAGGCAACACCGACACGAGCTATCCGGTGCTGGCGGCCGATGCGGTGGAGGCCTTCCGCGAGGACGCCGCCACCCGCATCGGAGCCGCCATGCGGGAGCGCTTCCCCTCGCTCAAGGAGAGCGACAAGGCCCCCTTCGGCGCCTAGATCAGCGGGTGGGGCAGGGCTGGTTGATCATCAACAGCCCCAGCAGGCGGCACTGCAGGCGGGTGAGGTCGTTGAGGGCCACCTCCACATCGCCATTGAAGCCGGGGTCGCCGGGCCTGGAGCCGGCCACGCTGGAGGCGGGCTCGAGGGGCAACGGCAGGGGTTCGGCCACCACGGCCGGGGCAAGGGCGAGCAGCGCACCCGCGAGCAGTAGAGCCTTCTTCAGAGCCATGGCGACACCAGCGTTTCCCCACA
>JBEIQU010000070.1:0-7738 GCA_040376355.1 Prochloraceae cyanobacterium
ATCAATGGCAAGGCATCCTTGGCACTCGAAGCCGATTGGATCAACGCGTTGATCCCTGTAATCCAACCCAGCTTTGCCAAGGGCAAGCAGGTACTGATCAAGCCTGCGACAGGAGTCGTTTCAGGCGATGCCGTGGAATAGACTGGAACTGAGCTAACAACACAGGGATCATTAACATAAGGTGGGATCAGAATAGAAGTCGAGTTCACGCCTTTAAGGGCCTTGGCGTAGGTGGTTGAGGGCTGCCGCATCAGAGCCGAAATCAAGCGAGGCTCCACAGGCAGCGTGGCTAACCCAGCACGATCCACTGTTGTGCCATCGGGGCGATTCACCGAATAACTAAACGCAGGGAACAGCCGATACATCTCATCAAGGACTGGACCAACCGACTGAGGATCCAATCCCCGAATCCGATCATTCTTCGACAACAACGTTAGATTATGAAGATGATTCTGATCCCAGAAACTTAAATAAGCGCTGGCTTGCTCTGCATCCCAGACCAACTGCTGGCGCATGCGCGCCTCCACCATCTGGCGGGCGTGCTGCAGCGCCACCATCGACGATGCAAGCGAGATCGGCACCACCGTGAGCCACACCGCCAGGGCCAACTTCTGACGTAGGGGGCGATCAACCCATGCCTTGCGAAGCAGAGCAGGCCATGGATGGGCCATCGACAGAGGTGCTGCAATCCCCCATTAGAACGGAGATTCCTTCCAAAAGGAACCATGGATCCGGGGCAGCAACACCTGTTCAGCCAGGTCGCTGAAAAGTACGCCAGCCATCGGCCCACGTATCCCCAAGGCTTTTTCAGCGACTTGGCCGCCCGCTGTGCAGACCGTGCCCTGGCTTGGGATTGTGGCTGCGGCAACGGGCAGGCCAGCGTGGCCCTGGCCGATCACTTTGAGCAGGTGATCGCGACCGATGCCAGCGCGCAGCAGATTCAGCAGGCGCGACCCCACAGGCGGGTGAGCTATCGCACCGCCAGCGCAACGGCCAGCGGCCTGAAGGACGCCAGCGTGGACGCCATCTTGGTGGCCCAGGCGGTGCACTGGTTCGCGGGCGAGGCCTTCAACGCCGAGGTGCGCCGCGTGGCCAAGCCCCGGGCCCTGATGGCCTGGATCGGCTACTTACCCCTGCAAGTCGATGACCAACACATCCAGACGCTGATCCAACAGTTCTATGGGGTGACGCTCAAGCCGTGGTGGCCGCCACAGAGGGTCTGGGTGGAGCGGAGCTTTGCAGGTCTGCCCTTCCCCGGAGAGGAATGGCCCTTCCCCACCGACCTCTGGATCGAACGGGAGTGGACGCTGTCCCAGCTTCTGGGCTATCTCAGCAGCTGGTCTGCGGTGGCGGCAGCGCAGCGCGTGGGACAGGATCCCATGGCCCACCTTCAGCAGGAGCTGATGCGCCACTGGCCTGCTGCGGGAGCACAGAGCCTGCGGGTGCGCTGGCAATTCATGGGCCGCTGGGGGCAGATCAGTCATGTAACAGTCGCCCCGAGATGCTTGCCCTGCAGCTGACAGACCTGGCTGGCGCAGTAAAGACTGAGCTGATGACGCCGTATCTGTCGAGCCGATGAGCCAGGCCATTGAGAGCGACGCAACGGCCAGCAGCCCGGCCGATCGGGTGAAGATCCTGGTGGCGGACGACGAGGCCAACATCCGCCGCGTGCTGGAAACCCGCCTGGCCATGCAGGGCCACGACGTGAAGGTGGCGGAAAACGGCAACGAGGCCCTGGAGCTGTTCCGTGGCTTTGAGCCCGATGTGGTGGTGCTCGACGTGATGATGCCCGAGCTCGACGGCTTTGCCGTGGTGGAGCGGATCCGGGCCCAGTCGGAAGTGCCGATCATCATGCTCACCGCCCTCGGCGATGTGGCCGACCGCATCACCGGGCTGCAGCTGGGCGCCGACGACTACATGGTGAAGCCCTTCAGCCCCAAAGAGCTGGAGGCCCGCATTCGCTGCGTGCTGCGCCGTTCCAGCACCAGCCAGGGCGGCGTTGGTGGCGCCGTCGGGCGGAACACCCATGTGGTGATGGTGGGCGACCTGAGCGTCGATTTCAACCGCCGCCAGGCTCACCGGGGTGATGAACGGATCAGGCTCACCGGCATGGAGTTCAACCTGCTGGAGCTGCTCATCAGCCGCAGCGGCGAACCGATCAGCCGGCTCGACATGCTGGAGAAGGTCTGGGGCTACAAGCCGGAACGCTCCTCCGACAGCCGTGTGGTGGATGTGCACATCTCACGGCTGCGGGCCAAGCTCGAAGAAGACCCGGACAATCCGGAATTGATCCTCACCGCCCGCGGCATGGGGTACATGTTCCAGCGCATCCACCAACCCTCCGAACCGGCGGGGGTTTGACGCAATCCGAATTCAGGCGTGGGGCGAGCCCGCCTTAGAACCACTCCAGAACGGCCTGGTCACGGGTGTTGACCCGGGCCTCCGGGGTGGTGCGCTCAAACTCCAGACGGATGGAACGCTCCTGCTCGCCATCGGCGGCCACGGCGCGAATCGGGTAGATCTGCTGGCCATCACGGAAGGGCACGTGCACCCGGAAGGTGCCATCGACATCCAGGGCGATTTGCTCCTCACCGATGAACAGACTGGCGCTGGGGTCGGTGGCGCCGTAAACGATGAGCTCCGCATCCGCCACCAGCCAGAAGGAGCGAGGGCGCACAATGCCGCTGCCCGATTCACTGCGGCCGCTGGCCCACACCCCCACACCGGAATCGCCGAACAGACCACCGGCCCCCTCAGCGTCGTATTCGTGCAACAGCTCCGAACCCACGCGACGGCTGCGCGCAGGGCGCGCCGTAGAGATCTGATAGAGCTGCTCGTGCTGAACGCCGCCACCGCCGACGGGCTCGCTGGCCGGGCCGATCGGCCCTTCAAGGCTGAAGGGAACAAACGCATCCGCCACGCGCTGACTGGGCTCAAGGGCGGGTACGTGGGCCACGGACGAGAACGCCAACGAGAACCAACCGCCGTTGCGCAGGCGATAACCCAGCTCGACGCGGTAATCACGGCCATCCACCGGCATCGGCAGGTACCACTCGCTGGCCCCCGCATCCACCACCAGCTCCTGCAGGGCGTGGGGGTGGGATTGATCGAAGCCGAGGCCGGTCACGTCCGCCACCCGCAGGCAGAGGCTGGTGGCACCGGCCTTGCGGGCACCCTGCTGATCAGCGCTGCTGATGCTCCAAAAGCAATAGGCCCACTGGGGATCGCGGGGCAGAAACACCACATGGGTGGTGGAGGGCTCGGCCGCCGGGGGCGCTGAGGGGGCAGCCTCTCCGGCCCCCGTCACCGCATTGCGCAGGCTGGAGCGGAGAGCGGAGGGAACGAGCTTCTTCAGCCAGCCAAGGGGTTGAGTGCTCTGGGACATACCGCTGGGCTCCGCACAGGCTCATAACGTGGGGCCATGATCACCGCCCCCAACGACGCCAAGAGGTGTCTGTCAGGGGATGAGTACCGGAACTAGGGTGCGCGCAGCCATTCAGCAGCTGCATGCAACGGGTGCGACGGAAGCTGTGGGGGCTGGTGGGGCTGATGTTCGCCTTGAGCCTGATGCTCGCCGTTCTGGGGCAAGCACCGGAACCCGGTTATCGCTTAAGACCCGCTCCAGCATTCACGCCCGACCGCACAATTCAGGTGGGCATGCGCATCAACAACATTTACGATCTATCGCTTAAAGACAAAACATTTACGGCGGACGGGTGGTATTGGCTCAAGTGGCCTGAAAGTGTTCAGCAAGTGATCAGTCGCGATCGAATTCCCATCGCCAACCTGGTGGAGTTCACCAATCAGGTCAGCCGATGGGATTCGCTGATTGAGCTGGAAGGGGAACGGCCCGTCCGCCAAGCCGACGGCATGTATCTCCAGCTTTATCGATTCTCCAGCAGGTTCTTCGACGACCAGCAAAGCCTGGCCATGTTTCCATTCCAGAAGTTGGAACTCCCGATCACCCTGGAAACACGCCCCCCTGAGTTCTCCATGGGAGAAGCAGCGATCCTGCTGCAATCAACCATTGAACGCCCGGAAATCCTCGGAGATTCCGTTTCACTGAACGGCTACACGCTCGAAGGTGTCACCATCAACCAGGCCATTCGCATCGGCACAAACAGGGGTCATGGAAAGCTAGCCGCTGCCGACTACAGCCTTGCGAGCTATGTCGTGGGTTACAGCAGTAACGGCCTGTCTGCGTTCTATACGCACGTCATTCCCTGGCTAGCTGTGATGGTGATCCTGCTGCTGGCACCCAACCTCGAAGCCGATCAAAGTGATCTTCGTATCGCGATTCCCTCCTCAGCGCTGCTCACCTTGGTTTTTTTGATGGAGGGAGCACACAACGTCTTACCTCCGCTGGGTTACCTCACCTATCTCGACAAGCTCTATGTCCTCGGCTATATCGCATCGGCACTGCAATTCTGGCTGTTTGTGTGGAGCAATAATCTCTACTGTCGCTCCAGCGATGAGCAGCGACCACGGGTCAAACAGCTCGTGAACGACGCCGATCGCTTTTATCAAGTGTCTGTCATGGCTTCCATGGCCGTCATGCTGATTTACGGGCTGGTTCGGGTTTAGGGGGCTGATCCAGATGCGGCGGGTCAGGCTGATCCAGCTGAGCAACTGGTTTTCATTTATTAGGGGGAAAATAATCACCCCTACAACAGCCGATCAGCTCCGGGGAATGTCGCCCCAGCAGGTCACCGCGATCCATGCCCTTGGCTCTACTGCTGGCTGCGCTACCGATCCCAGCGCCGCCCTTGGAGCTCGGGGGCTGGTCTGAGTCCAGCCAGCCCGTTCTGGTGTTGGAACGCACACCCCGACGCCTGCCCCGCACCGGCGATCCGATCTGGGACCTGCGGCTGCAGATCCCCGGCGAACCCGAGCGGCACTTTGAAGCGGTGAGCGGACGCGCCGATCGCCAACGGGCCAACCGCAACCAATTGGGCAGTGAAGCCCCCCTCCCGGTGGGTAGCTACTGGATCGGCGCCGTGGAACCCCTGGGCCGCCACGGCCCCCGGGAGCTGGGGCCGATCTGGATCGGCATTGAGCCCCAGTTCGAAACGGGGCGCCGGGTGCTGGGCATTCACCTCGACCCCAGCGCCGGTCGCAACTGGAACAGCGGCACCAGCGGCTGCGTGGGGCTGATTCGCGAACGGGACATGCTCACCCTGGCTGACTTGCTGCGGCGCAGCGGCACCAGCCGCTTGGTGGTGGCCAACTGAGTCACTGCTTGCTAGAGCGGAAGTACCGCCGAGGCGAACCGCGGCCATCAGCAGGTTCACTGATCCAAGCCGGCGGCAATGGGCACCTGCATGGGTCGCACCATTCCTCACACCCACTGCCCCGGCTCACGCCGGGGTTTTTTGGTGCCGAGCCGGGCTCATGCCCCCAAACGGAGCTGCGGCACAATCGATGGCCGCCCCCTCCGGCATCGATGCTCACCGGCCCCGACACCCTTCTAGATGCCCTGCGCTGGCGCTACGCCACCAAGGCCTTTGATTCCTCGCACCACATCGATGCCAGCACCTGGCAGGCGCTGGAGCAGGCCCTGGTGCTCACCGCCTCCTCCTACGGCCTGCAGCCCTGGAAGTTCCTGGTGATCACCGATCCGGCCCTCCGCGCCGAGCTGCGCCCCCACTCCTGGAACCAGAGTCAGATCACCGATTGCTCTCACCTGGTGGTGCTGCTCAAGAAGCGAGTGATCACCGCCGCCGATGCCGACCGGTTGATTGCCGCCACCGCCGGCGAACGGGGCCTCGATCCCAGCCTGCTGGATGGCTACCGCCAGATGATCCAGGTGGACCTGATCGACGGCCCCCGCAGCCAGGTGATCGGCGCCTGGGCCGCCAACCAGGTGTACATCGCCCTCGGCAACCTGCTCACCAGTGCCGCCCTGCTGGGGGTGGACACCTGTGCGATCGAAGGCTTCAGCCCTCCGGACTACGACCGCATCCTCCAGCTGGACGCCAGCGACTACCAGAGCTGTGTGGTCTGCGCCTGTGGCTACCGCAGCGCCGACGACAAATACGCCTCCCTGGCCAAGGTGCGCTACACCACGGCCGACCTGATCGAGCACCGCTGACCCCTCCCATGGCCACCCCCAGAACCCCCTCCAGCCTCACCATCAAGCTGCAAATCGCCGGAGCCGTGTTCGTGCCGATGCTGGCCCTGGGCCTGTGGCTGGGGAGCAAAGGCTTCTTCGGCTAACAGCAACTGGCGCCCCCGGCGGCTAAGGGGCTGGCGGTGTCGAAGGGGATCGCGCTGCCGCACCCTTCGAACAACCCGTAGTGGCGCTCGAAATCGCCAATAAAGGTGAAGTGGTGCGCCAGGCGGCTGCTCTGGAGCATCCGATAGGTGTTGCCACACACCGGAAACACCCGGCCCGTCTCGATGCTGTGGTGCTTGTCGAAGGCAAGCCGCTGGGGGCACTCCGGGATCGTGCCCCGGTAGATCACCGCCTGGCCGTGGTCTTCGCAGGCATCCTCCAGTTCGGGGATCTGGAACAACCGGTAGGTGGCTGAGTAAAACCGGGCCTCCCCCACCAAAGCCGCCAGCTCGAGCGCCGTGATCTCCAGCGGGCGATCGCTCACCAGGCGCGGATCGGCGAAACCGGCAGCGCGGGCCAGCCGGAGGAAGTCGTTCCAGTAGAGGGCACCGCCCAGGCATTCGCCGTAGAGCACGGGATGGCGACGCACGGCCTCCGGCAAGCGCCGATCCACGTAGACATCCGAGAAATAGAACTCGCCGCCGGGCTTCAGCAGCCGCTGCACCCCCCGCAGCACCGCCGGTTTGTCGGTGGAGAGGTTGAGCACGCAGTTGCTCACGATCACATCGAAGCTGGCGGGCTCCAGCTCCAGCTCCTCGAGCCGCTCGATCTGCCCCTCGAGGAAGCGCACATTGGCAAAGCCGAATTGCTCCGCATGGGACGCCTGATGGCGCCGGGCCACCGCCAGCTGCTCAGGGGTCATGTCCACCCCCACCACCGCTCCGCCGGCTCCCACCAGCTGAGCCAGCAGATACACATCACGGCCGCTGCCGCAGCCCAGATCGAGCACCTGGCAGCCCTCCAGCAGGGGAGGGCAGACCAAGCCACAGCCGTAGTACTTCTCGGTGACCTCCGGATGCAAGCGGGCCAGCAGCGGCTTCAACCAGGCGGGCACCGCATCGGCATCACAACAGGCGCTGGTCTTGAGGTCGGCACTGCTCTGCAGCTCCTGGCCGTAATAGGCCTGCACCAGCTCTTGCATGGCATCCCCGATCGCCTGAAGCCACCGTAGGCAGGGGCCCTGCAGCCAAGGCGGCTCGCGCTCCCCGGAGGCGGCTCCCTAGATTTCTGAGCCTGAGCGCACAGTTCTTCATGTTCGACGCCTTTACCCGGGTTGTGGCCCAGGCCGACGCCCGGGGTGAGTTCCTCAACGCCGGTCAGATGGATGCCCTGGCGGCCATGGCGGCCGACGGCCTCAAGCGGATGGATGCCGTGAACCGCATCACCTCCAACGCTTCCAAGATCGTCACCAACGCGGCCCGTGAGCTGTTCGACCAGCAGCCTGCGCTGATCGCCCCCGGCGGCAACGCTTACACCCATCGCCGCATGGCTGCTTGCCTGCGCGACATGGAGATCGTGCTCCGCTACATCACCTATGCCGTGTTCACCGGCGACGCTTCCGTGCTGGAAGACCGCTGCCTGAACGGCCTGCGTGAGACCTACCTGGCCCTGGGCGTGCCTGGC
>JBEIQU010000197.1:0-3838 GCA_040376355.1 Prochloraceae cyanobacterium
AGGTGACCGTTGTTGCACCGGTGCGCGTTCGACTGGCGCCCAGCCCCACCGGCACCCTTCACATCGGCACCGCCCGCACGGCGGTGTTCAACTGGTTGTTTGCCCGCCGACACGGTGGCTCTTTCCTGCTGAGAATCGAGGACACCGACAAGGAACGGTCGAAGCCCGAATACACCGAGAACATTCTCAGCGGCCTGCGCTGGCTAGGCCTGCACTGGGATGACGAGCCAGTGATCCAGAGCGAGCGGATCGAAAACCATCGCGTCGCCATTCAGCGCCTTCTCGATAGCGGTCATGCCTACCGCTGCTTCGCCAGCGAGGAGGAGCTGACGGCCATGCGGGACCGGCAATCCGCCAGCCGCCAAGCCCCCCGTTACGACAATCGCCACCGCCAACTGACCCCTGAGCAGCAAGAGGCCTTCATCGCCGAGGGTCGGGAGGCGGTGATCCGCTTCCGGATCGACGACGACGCCACGATCGTCTGGAACGATCTGGTGCGTGGTCCGATGCGCTGGTCCGGCAGCGACCTCGGTGGCGACATGGTGATCGCCCGACGCGCGCCGGCCGACCGCATCGGCGATCCGCTTTACAACCTTGTGGTGGTGGTCGATGACGCCGCCATGGCGATCAGCCACGTGATCCGCGGAGAAGACCATATCGCCAATACCGCCAAGCAGTTGCTGCTCTACCAAGCCCTGGGCGTGCCGGCTCCCGTCTTCGCCCACACCCCGCTGATCCTCAACCAGGAGGGCAAAAAGCTCTCGAAGCGCGACGGTGTCACGTCGATCAGTGATTTTCAGTCGATGGGCTACACCGCTGCAGCCCTGGCCAACTACATGACCCTGCTGGGCTGGTCGCCACCAGAGGGCATGGGCGAGCGCTTCACCCTGGCGGAAGCCGCGGCCGTCTTTGATTTTGAGCGGGTGAACAAGGCAGGCGCCCGCTTCGACTGGGACAAGCTCAATTGGCTGAACGGCCAGGTGCTGCGGGAACAGGGAGCCGATGCCCTCTGCGACCAGCTCCGCCCCCTCTGGGCCGAGCGCGGCTGGCTGCCCGATGCCGCCGCAATGCCAGCAGGTAGCGGCCCGTCTGATCCCCTCTGGCAACGGGACCTCTGTGACCTCTTAGCGCCGTCCCTGACGCTGCTGCAGGACGGGGTCAGCCAGGCCACCCCCTTCTTCGAACGCCCGACCCCCGACCAGGCTGCCAGCGATCAACTGGCGATGGACGGTGTCCGTGGAGCCCTGGCGGCAGTATTGGAGCGCCTTCCCGCCGGCCCACTGGAGGCGGAGACAGCCCAGTCCCTGCTCAGCGAAGCCACCGCCGCCGCCGGCGTCAAGAAAGGCCTGTTGATGAAATCACTGCGGGCCGCGTTCCTTGGAAGTCTGCAAGGACCAGACCTGATGACCACCTGGTTGTTGCTGCATCGGATCGACGAAGACAGACCCCGCCTTGAGCAAGCCCTGCTCGGCTGAGCAACACGCCTGAGTGCTGAGCAACGCCTCTGGGTAAGCCTCAGGCCCGGATCAAGATCCTCGGGCCGCCCCGACGGCTCCGGCCAGACGCCTTAATCGCCCTCAGGACGCAGCTTCAGGGGCAGGCTCAGACACCACCAGCAGCCCCTCAGGATCTGCCTCCGGCTCGAGCAGATCGAGGCGACTGGCCAGCAGCGGCGCCGTGAACCCCTGCAAGCCCACGGTCATCAAGATGGTCAGGAACACGAGGCCCTTCAGGGCGCCGCCCCCCTCCACCCCAGCCCCATCCAACTTCAGGGCGAACAAGCTGGCGATCGCCGCGGTGACGATTCCCCGGGGAGCAATCCAGCTGAGGATCAGTTTTTCGCGCCAGCCGAGGGAATCGACCCCAAGGCCGGCCACCTGAATCACCAGCCAACGAAAGCCCATCACCGCCAGAACGCAGCCCAGGCCACCAAGGCCGAGGGGGCTGAGATCCGACCAGGCCACATCAGCGGCCAACAGTGGAAACAGCACCGTGATCGCCAACATCGCCAGCTGACGGATCAGGGCATCAAGAGCAGCGGCACGAGGGCCGAGCCGCCAACCAACCACCACACCCGCCGTGACCGCCGCCGGCAGGCCGGATTCCGGCAACAGGGCTTCCGCGCCGCTGAACATCACGAACAGCACCCCGAGGCTGAGCTGAAGCGCCAGGGAGTTGTCGAGTTCGAGTGCAGGCACTGTCGAGACATCAAGCGCCTCGGTTGTTGAACGTTCCGGCAGCAGGCGTCGAAGCAGTTCGGCCAGCAGCAGTCCGGCTCCAGCTCCGAGGGTGATGCCGCCGACCAGGCGCAGGAGCAGCGTGCTCGCCAGATCCTGCCAACCGGAAAGATCCCCCAGTCCCAGCTGCAGCAGCAGCAGCGCCAGCACGGCGGAGAAGGGTTCCAGCAACAATCCCTCGGCCTCCAGCAATTGGCCCAGGCCCGTCCGCAGCCGCATCTGTCGCACCATCGGCGTCACCACCGTCGGCCCCGTGGCCAGCACGATGGCGCCGAACACCCAGGCCAGCGTCCAGCTGAGCCCCGCCAGCCAGTGGGCGAACAAGGCGGCAGACGCCAGACCCAGGGCGCTGCGCACCAGCACCAACTGCAGGGCGGAACGCTGCTGCTCCCGTCCCGCCAACCGCAGATTCAGCCCCCCATCGAAGAGCACCAGGCTCACGAGCAGCCCGATCAGGGGGGCGAGCCCTTCCCCGAGGGCCTCGGGGCGCACAAGATCGAAGCCGGCACGGCCGATCAGCAAACCGACAGCCAGCAGCAACACCACCGCCGGCAGGCGAAAGAATCTGGCGAGCAACTGGGCGCAGGACCCGGCCAGGAAGGCCACAGACCAGGTGAGATCGAGGCGGCTCAGGGCCATGGGGGCATCCGTCCAAGCCGTCGTGGCCCTGAAATCACGGCCTGAGCAAACTCAACCATCAAAACTTTGGATGTAGACGGGCTCCACCCGGATCGCCAACACGCTGGAGGGCCGCAGCACAAGGTATTCCCCAGGCAGATCCTGAATCGGCACATTCACAAAGGTCTCGGCACTTGCGGTGGTGAGCGCCCCTCCGTACCACTGCTGAAAGGCCTCGAGGCTCTCGAACAACACCGTCTCCCGATGTCCGCCGGCGAGCATCAGATGGACGCGATAGGAACTGGGCGTTCGACTCATGACGGGACGGGAGGTCCGGGCCGCAACTCTGGCAGGCTGGGGCCATCGACCGGGCAGTGCGGCACAGGAATGGCCCCTGGGACTAGCAACGTGATGGGCAGCACCCCAGCCGAGACCGCTGACACCAGCGTGCTGCCGGGCAAAGAACAACCCGGTGGCGACCCGCAGCCACTGCTGCTGCTGGTGGACGGCCACTCCCTGGCCTTCCGCAGCTTCTATGCCTTCTCAAAAGGCGGCGAGGGGGGCCTGGCCACCAAAGCGGGGGTGCCCACCAGCGTCACCTACGGCTTCCTCAAGGCTCTCCACGACAACGTGCGCGGCATCAATCCCCAGGGTGTGGTGATCGCCTTTGACACGGCGGAACCCACCTTCCGGCACCAGGCGGACGCCACCTACAAGGCCCACCGCGACGAGGCGCCGGAGCAGTTCTTCGCCGATCTGGCCAACCTGCAGGAGATCCTGCGGCAAGACCTGGACATCCCCCTGTGCATGGCGCCTGGCTATGAGGCCGACGACGTGCTCGGCACCCTGGCCAACCGGGCCGCCAACGCCGGCTGGAGGGTGCGCATCCTGTCGGGGGATAGGGATCTGTTCCAGCTGGTGGACGACGAGCGCGACATCGCCGTGCTGTACATGGGCGGTGGCCCCTATGCCAAGGGCAGCGG
>JBEIQU010000059.1:0-8377 GCA_040376355.1 Prochloraceae cyanobacterium
AGCAGGGCCAGGGTTCCCAGGAAGGGAATCAGCAGCAGCAGGGAGAGCAGCATGGCTTCAGCCCACCCCCCGCAGCACCTGCAGGCCGCCCAGCAGCAGCACGATCGCCACGATCAGGGTGAGCACGTAGCTCTGCAGCTGGCCGCTCACGCTGAGCTTCAAGCCTTCGGCGGTGGTGAGCGACAGCCGCCCCACCCCATCGACCAGACCCTTCACCACGGTGATGTCAAACCAGCGGGTGAAGCGGGCCAGGGAGGCCACCGGGGTCACGATCGTGCGTTGGTAGATCTCCGGCGTGTAGAAGTCGTAGGCCAGTAGGTCCTGCAGCACCCGCAGGGTGGGGCGCGCCGAGCGCGACCAGAACTGGTCCTGGGGCAGCAGGGCGCCGATCACCACCCCCGCCAGGCCGCTGCCGGCCACCGCCAGCCCCACCGGCAGCGGGAAAGCGGCGATGCCGGGCACCGGATCGATGCGCTGCATGATCCAGGGCAGCAGCACCACGATCACCGACAGGCTGACCATCGGCAGGGCCATCAGCCAGTTGGCCTCGGGGGTGCGCTTGGTTTTGGGCAGCGCCGGGCCCAGGAACACCGAGCGGTACACGCGGGTGACATTCACCGCCGTGAGGGCGTTCGTGAACAGGAACAGCACGGCGTAGCCGGGGGAGAGCTGGCGCAGGTTGTCCACCATCAGGCCGAAGCACCAGAAGCAGCCCAGGGGCAGCAGGCCCACCAGGCCAGCGCTGCCCACCAGGAAGGCCAGGGAGGTGGCGGGCATGCGGGTGCCCAGACCCCCGAGTTCGGTGAGGTCCTGGCAGTTGGTGGTGGCGATGATGCTGCCCACACTCATGAACTGCAGCGCCCGCGCCAGGCCATGGGCGAACAGCAGCAGCAGGGCCAGGCCTGGCATCTGCAGGGCGATGGCGATGAACACCAGCCCCAGGTAGGAGGTGGTGGAGTAGCTGAAGGCGCGTTTGAGGTCCACCTGGGCCACGGCCACCAGGCCGCCGCCGATGGCGCTGATGGCTCCGACAGCCAGCAGCACAGTGGTGGCCAGGGGGGAGAGGGCCACCACCGGCATCAGCTTGAGCAACACGATGGCGCCGCAGGTCACCACCACGGAGTTGCGCAGGATCGAGGCGGGGTTCGGCCCCTCCATGGCCTCATCCAGCCAAAGGTGCATCGGAAACTGGGCGCACTTGCCCATGGGGCCAGCGATCAGGCCCAGCCCCAGCAGGGTGCCCGCCAGGGGGCTGATCAGCTGCTCGGCCTTGGCCTGGGCGGCCCAGGCGTAGAGGTCGGTGAATTCCATCGACCCGGCCCAGGCGGAGAGGGCCACCACCCCCATCAGCAGCAACACATCCCCCACCCGTTTGGTGAGGAAGGCGTCGCGGGCGGCCGTTACCACCAGGGGCTGGGCGTACCAGAAGCCCACCAGCAGGTAGGTGGAGAGGGTGAGCATCTCCAGCAGGAAATAGCTCATGAACAGGTTGCTGCTCAGCACCACCCCGCTCATGGCCCCCTCAAAGAAGCCCACCAGGGCATAAAAGCGGGCCAGGGACCACTCTTTGTCGAGGTAGCCCAGGGCGAACACCTGGCACACCAGGCTCATGGTGGTCACCAGCTCCAGGGCCGCCAGGTTGGTGAGCGACAGGTCGAAGCCGATGCGCAGGTTGAGGTCGGCCGCCTGGAACCAGGGGAAGTCGAGGTGCTGGGGCCCGATGCTGACCACTTCACGGATCACCAGGCTGCCGTGCAGCACCGCCAGCAGCGTGACCAGCAGGTTGAGGTAAGCCGCGGGCCGGGGGCCATTGCGCTTGATCCAGCCCGTGGCCCAGGGCAGCGACAGCAGCATGCCGCTGAAGCCGTAGACCGGCACCAGCCAGATCAGCTGCAGCGGAAGCGGGAGGGCGGGGCTCAAACAGGGAACCGGGAAGGGGTCGCTCCGATGGGGGATCGGGGCGCGGAAGTCGGCGGACTCTAGGCAGCGGGACCCCTGTCCCGGCAAGCTTTCTGGCTGATTGTGATCTGAACGACCCCGGGGGCCGGATGGGGGCCAGCCCTAGAAGCTGGCCCGGCCTCCGTAGCGGGCGTAGCCACGGTTGCGGCGGCCCCCCAGTTCGGTGAGCCATGCCTCCAGATCACGGCTGTGGTGTTGCTCGTCCTCCAGCAGGGCGCGGAAGAAATCGCCGTTGCTGCGGTCGTTGATCAGGGTGCAGAAGCGGCTGGCTTCGCTGTAGTGATCCACCAGCTGTTGCTCCAGCTCGGCGTTCAGTTCCAGCAGGCCCACCAGGTCGGCGGCGTGGGTGGCGGGCTGCAGCTGGGAGGCGGCCGGTGCCACCCCCAGCGCCAGCATGCGCTGCACGATCCGTTCAGCGTGTTGCATCTCCTCGACCGTTTCTTTGCGGAACCGGTCGGCGGAGGGTTGATCGCCCCAGAGGTCCACCAGGGACGCCTGGGTCATGTATTGCTGAACGGCGGTGAGCTCAAGGCTCAGGGCGCGGCCGAGATAGCCCAGGACGCGCGGATGAACGGCGTCCATGGTCATCAGGCGCGGCGGGTCATGGTGCTGGCCAGGGCCGGCTCCACTTCGCCGTGGGGGCGGGCAATGATGTGGGCCGCCACCAGGCCATCGCCCACGCGCTCACAGGCGTCGGCACCGGCGCGCACGGCGGCGTTCACGGCGCCGGTTTCACCGCGCACCATCACGGTCACGTAGCCGCCACCCACGAACTCGCGGGCCACCAGGGACACCTCGGCGGCCTTGGTCATGGCATCAGCAGCCTCGATGGCGGGCACCAGACCGCGGGTTTCGATCATGCCGAGGGCGATGCCTTGTACGGAGGAAGCCATGGGGGACGTGCTACGGGATGAGGGGGGACGGGTGGCGCCGCCGCCACCGGCAACGCCACCGCCAGAGGCCTTTCGGGCACTGGTGGAGGGCTTGCTGGCGACGGCCTTGCTGGGGGTGGCCTTGCGGGCCGGCGCAGCCTTGGAAGCCACGGTGCGGGCGGTGACCGTCACGGCCGGGGCTGGCGCGGCGGCGGGGGCCGGGGCGCTGGCAGGTTTGGCCGCGGCAGCGGGGATGGCGGTCACCGGGGTGACCGGCTTGGCCGCGCTGCTGTTGGGTTGGGGTTTGGGAGTGGCCATGACGGGAATGGGCGGTGCCCGGAGGTGATCGCTGGAGAACGGAACGGGGAGAAACTCCCTTATCCGTCAGGCGACCAGTGGTCGATGATGCCGCCGATCGTTAGATCGGTGAGGAGGTCGCCGTTGCCGGTGGCAAACCGGGCGGCGGAGCCGCTGGCGGTGAACACCCAATTGCCTGGGGAGGCGCCCACCGGATCACAGGCCACGTTGAGCTTGCCTTTGGGGGTGCGCAGCACCCGCAGGTTTTGGTGAGCGAAACCCGGCACCCGATTGGTGCACACCAGCGAGCCCATCACCTGCATGATTTCCATCAGCCGGCACCCCCTGGGGGTTTGGCGGGGGTGGCTGCAGGGTTGGCTGCGGGATTGCCGGCGGCCATCTCCTTGGCGGCCTCCGGATCCCAGTGGTCAATGATCCCCACAATCGTCAGATCGCTGGGGTACGACTTGCTGCCGGCGGCTTCCCGGGCGGCGGAGCTGCCCACGCAGATCACCCAGTCGCCGGGGATGGCGCCAACGGCGTCCACCGCCACCTTCTGGGTGCTGCCATCGAGCACCACCTGCAGATGCTTGTGCTGGAAGTCGGCGATGCGATTGGTGGAAACCAGTGGTTTCAGCACTTTGCAGATCAACATCTCAGTGCCCGCCTCCGGTGTTGAACGTGATTGAGGAACTTACGGTCTCGGCCGGGACATGCCGGTCGCGATCCCGCACGGTGAGCAGGGTGTGCAGCAGACCCTGCTGGCAGAGGGCGCTGTAGCGCGCCTCGATGGCGGCCTTGACGCGCTCGCAGTGGGTGATGGCCCGCTCGCGCGCCCCCGGCACGGCGCCGTGGTAGTCGAACCGCAGCACCACCGGGATCGGCAGGCCGCGGGACACGTTCAGACCGGTGAAGATCTTGACGCCCACGTCGAGGTCGGGTGCCCCCTCCTCCACCGTGTCCATGTAGGCGAAGTAGGTGAGGTTGCGCAGGTGCACCTCCTTGAAGCCGATGCCCACGCCGATGAAGCGTTCGGCATGGCCGAAATCGCTGTAGCTGCCGCCGTGGTACTGGCGCACGTAGTCGATCTGGGAGAGGTTGTTTTCCAGCAGCCGGGCCACCAACCGCACCATGCCGGCATCGGGCTTGGCGGCTGCGGCGTCCTCCACCAGCGCCGTGAGCCGCTCGCGCGCCTGGTCGGCGCTGAGGGAGCGGGTGGTGTCATAGACGTCGCGGGCGTCGAGCCAGCTCTCCAGGTTGGTGCTGCCGTCCGCGCCCGGCATGTGCACGCGGATGGCATCGGTGTCGGTGTCCATGCCGATCAGCAGCAGGTCGACGGAGGCACCGCAGCAGAAGCTGTTCTCCACGGCTTGCTGGAAATCCTTGAGCCGTTGCAGCCCCTGGGCCGCGGCGGCCTTGTCATCGCTGCCGTGGGCGGCACAGCCCTCGTGGCAGGGATCCTTGGAGCTGAAGTGATACACCACCACCTTGAGGTAGCGGGTGTCGCTGTGGGCGGGGTTGGGCACGCCCTCGCGGTAACGGCGGTGCTCGGTCTTCACCCAGCGGTCCACCGTGTTCTCCACGTCGAACATGGCGCCGGCGTGGGAGCGGCGACGCACGGAGTTGAACGGCAGCCGCAGGGCGTAGGCGATGGCGTGGGCCAGGCGACCGTCGGCGCAGGGCGTGATGTCCAGCAGGTGGAAGCCGCAGTCGAGCAGGAAGGCGTCGAAGCGTTCGGCGTCGGGGCTGCCCGCCTGGCCGGCCAGGGGGTCGTCGTTATAGAAGGAGAGGCTGGTCTGCTCGTAGGCCTCGAACACGCACCAGGCGAACAGGGTGCGCATGTCGAGCTGGCTGGTCCAGGCCTGCTCCAGCACCGGCAGGGGCAGCTCATGGCCCAGTTCCGCCAGGGCCAGGCGTTGGGCTTCGGCCACGAAGTTGCCCTCGTGCTGCAGGGCTGAGATCCGCTTGAGCACCGGCACGATGCGGTCGAACGCACCGAGGGTGCGCTGCTCGTAGGCCCGCAGGGCCGCATTGGCCTGGCCGTTGCTGAGGGGGTGCAGGCCGGCACCGCCACGGTGGCCGGCGGGGCGGATTACCACCGGTGAGGCCACGGGCCGCACGCGCTTGGAGAGGGTGGACACCGGGTTCAACCCCATGGGTTCGGGTGCAACCGCGGCTTGCTCCGCAGCGGGTCGACGTCGCGGGGCCGTTGGGGCCAGGGGCCGCTCAAAATTGGCGGGACGTCGACGCATGCTTCAGGGCCTCAGCCGCGGGCGCCACCGGACACCGTGATCAGGGAACCCTGATCGGTGCTGCCGCTGGAGCCGGTGATTTTGTTGTTGGGGGCTGGGATCTCGTCGTTGCGCTTGCGCTGGAAGCCAGGCATGGCGCCCCCCGCGGGGCCGACGCGGGTGGGGTTGCGGCGGCGGGCGGAACGGCCCTCGGTGCCGGTCACCCGGTCACCGCGGTCCCAGTCGTCGCCGGTGATGCGCGAGCCATTGCCCTCGCCGGTGACGCGGGAGACGGGACGCTGGTCCTCGTCCATGCTCACGGGCGCGGGGGTGGCGGCGGGGCCACGGTCGAAGCGGAACTGCTCGGTGCCGGTCACCTTGCCGGTGGCCATGTCGAACGGTCCGGTGATGCGGCCGCCGTGCTCATAGGTGCTGCCGGTGACGCCGCCGGTGGTCTCCCGCTGCACCTGGGCGGTGCGGGCGGGGGACTGCACGCTGAACTGCTGCCAGGCGGCGGCGTTCAGGGGCTGGGGGAAGTCGGCGTCGCGGCTGGGGGCGGTGCCGCAGGTGGCGGCCTGCTGGTCAGCGCCCACATAGGGGGTGCCGGTGACGTCCTCACAGGCGCCGCGCTCGGCGCCGGTCATCACGCCGCCGATGCCGGGCTGGATGCCGGTCATGCGGTTGGCGTTGCGCACGGGGGTGCGCTCGCGGGCGGCACGCACGGCCTTGGTGTTGCAGAAGTCGCCGGGCTGCTCGAGGCCGGCGTAGGGGGTACCGGTGACCACCTTGCAGGTGCCGGGCTCATCGCCGGTGACCTTCTCGCTGCGGCCGGTGCGGGTGCCGCTCACCACCTGATTGCGGTTGGTGATGCTGAAGCCCACCTTGGCGGCCTCGGGGGCGGGGCGGGTGCCGCAGAAGCCGTCGAACTGCTGGCTGCCGATGTATTCGTCGCCGGTGATGTTGCGGCAGCTGCCGGGTTCATCGCCGGTGACCTGTTGGCTGCGGCCCACGGCGGTGCCGGTGACACCGGTGCCGCGCAGGGTGTTGAAGCTGCTCACCTTGGTGGGGGCGCGGCCGGGGGCGGCGGCTTCGGCGCCGAGGTATTGGTCGCCGGTGAGCTGGCGGCCGGAGCCGGGCTCATCGCCGGTGACCTTCTCACTGCGGCCCACGAGCACTCCGCTCACGGGTTGACCGCCCAGGGTCTGGCTGCGGCCCACCTTGCGCACCGATGGGGTGCCCGTGCCGCAATAGGCGGCGGACTGGTTGGCAGAGATGTATTCGGTGCCGGTGACCGACTTGCAGGTGCCGGGCTCATCGCCGGTGACCTTCTCGCTGCGGCCCACTTCGTTGCCGGTGACGCGATTGCCGTGGCTGGTGGCGGTGACGCGCACCTTGGCGGGCTGGACCGGGGCGGCGGGCTGATTGCCGCAGAAGGTCTGGAACACCTCGGCGCCGAGGTACTCGGTGCCGGTGATGGTGCGGCAGGTGGCGGCTTCGTTGCCGGTGGTCTTCACCGACCGGTTGGCCTGGGTGCCGGTGACGGTCTGGCCGGAGAGGGTCTCGCTCACGCCCACCTTCCAGGCGGCATCGGCGGCGGCGGCTTGCTTGGAGCCGTGGCGGTTGGGGCCGCTGGGGCGGGTGCCACCGCTGCGGCTGGTGCCGGCGGCACCGCTCTTGCTCTTGAGCTCACGCACCTTCTGGGCCAGGTCGCGGCCGTTTAGGTCGGGGTTGATCTGGCGGGCCACGGCGGCGGCGCCGCTCTTCGAGCTGCTGCTGGCCGACTTGCCGCGCTTGCTCAGGGCTTCACGGCGGGCGAGCACCAGGGCACGACTGGGGTTGTGCTGGGCCGAGGCTTTGCGGGCGGTGGCGCGGCTGGCACCACCAGCGCTGCTGCCACGACCGGCGCTGCTGCTTAGCGACAGGGTGGCGGCGCCGTCGCGGGCCGGCTTCTCCTGACACTTGCAGGGTTTTTCGGTTGCAGCGGTGGTGGCAGCCGCTGTGGCGGCGCTGGTCGCGGCGACGGTGGTGACGCCGAGGTCGGTGCGGGTGCGGTCCTTGGAGGTGCTGGCGCGCTTGCCACCGCGGGCGAGGGCCTCGCGGCGGGCGAGCACCAGGTCGCGGCTGGGGTTGCTCACCCGGCGGACGTTGCCGCTGCGGGGAGCGGCGCTGGGGGCGCTCAGGCTGCGGGCGGCACGGGGGGCCGGCGCCGAGGCTGCGGCCTCGATCACATCGGCAGCGGTGGCCACCGGGGTGTTGGTGCGGGTGGGTCGGGCGTCGGATGCGCTGCGCACACGACCGGAGTTGTTGTTGTAGCGGCCAGCAGCCTTTTTCCCGCCATCGGCGAGAGCCTTACGGCGCTCCAGGGCTGCTTCGCGACTCGATTGTGTGGCCATGTCCGCCCGACGGTTGAAGTTCTGGGGGTTGCCGAAGGCACCGATGCTCTGCGTTGTGCAGATCCATGGTTGATGTCATCAACCGGATTGCGATCAACGTTGGATCGGATGTCGCCTGCGACAGGGTATGGAAAGGGTGTGGTCCCGAATGGTTCGGGACCACCTTGTTGCCTGAAGTGTTAATCGAAGGCGCTGAAATCAGCGAGCTTCGAACACCACGAAGCAGGAACCCTGGCTCTGGGTGTAGGCGTCGTAGCCCACCAGACGCACGTGGTGGTCCGGATAGGCACGGTGACAAGCTTCGAGCTCGTTCACGATCACGCTCAGGTCCTTCTCACCGAAGAAGGGCAGTTTCCAATAGGACCAATAGGTGGCCATGGAACGGCTGGGGTGCACGTGCTCAACGAGCGGGCTCCAACCCTGGGCAATGATGTAGGCGATCTGGTCGTAGATCTCGTCCTGGGTCATCGGCGGGAGGAAGCCGAAGGTCTCCAGGGTGGCGACTGTTTGGTAGTCACCCACGGTGCTCTTGAAAGGGAAGGGGTTCCTTGAGGTGGATGGAGTGAATTAACCCGATCAGGGATGCCAAAGGCATCCCGCAGATCGTGTTCGTCGATGACTCAAT
>JBEIQU010000163.1:0-4498 GCA_040376355.1 Prochloraceae cyanobacterium
CCAGCAACAGCCCGGCCCTGGGGTTCACCAGCAACCGGCTGCGCAACTCCGGATCGGTGGCATGCACCGACACAAACAGGGGCGACAGGCGCTGGTCCTCAATGCGGTGCCAGTCGGCCTCCGTGAGGTTGGTGAGGGTCAGGTAGGAGCCATACAGAAAGCTGAGGCGGTAGTCGTCGTCCTTGAAATACAGGCTGCGGCGATGGCCGGGGGGCTGCTGGTCGATGAAGCAGAAGGGGCAATGGTTGTTGCACTGGCGCAGCCCATCGAACAGGGCTTCGGTGAAGGCCAGCCCCAGTCCTTCATCGGCCTCCTTCTCCAGCTCCACCCGGTGCAGGGTGCCGTCCGAGTCCTGCACCTCGAGGGTCAGCTCCTCGGCACTCACCAAAAATTGCAGATCAATCAGGTCGCGCGGCCGCACCCCGTTGACGCTCAGCAGCCGGTCCCCGGGCTGAAAACCCAGCTCATCGCCGATCGACTCGGGTTCAACCCGCTCCACCACCGCCGGCTGCGGCAAGCGCTGCTGCTCCCCATCCACCAGGGCCACGCCAGCCGAGGGTTCGTTCCACACGGGCGCTGCACCGCCAGAGCTGCTGCGCTCAGTCTGCTGCGCCGCCTGGCGGGTGGAGCGGAATCAGCCGGCCAGGCGGCCGGCGCCAAGGATCAAGCCCAACCCGAAAAACAGCCGATAGCCCACAAACCACCAGGTGCTGTGCTGCTGCAGAAAGCGCAGCAACCAGGCAATGGCCAGCCACGACACCAGTGCCGAGGTGGCGATGCCAACCACCAGGGGCAACGCCCCCCCGGCCATCGGCTGTTCGAAGGCATCCTTGAGCTCCACCAGCCCGGCGATGGTGATCGCTGGAATGCCGAGCAGAAAGGAGAAGCGAGCCGCATCGGCACGGCCCCAGCCATCCAGCAGGGCGGCGGTGAGGGTGCTGCCGGAGCGGGACACCCCTGGCACCAGCGCCAACGCCTGGGCCAGGCCCACCAGCCAGCCATCGCGCACGGTGACCGCCTCCAGGGCCCGGCGGCGGCTGCCCAGCTGCTCCGCCAGGCCCAGTAGCAACGCCATCACGATCGACACCACGCCGATCGAGGTGAGGCCGCGCAGGGGGGAATGGTCGAAATCGGGCACCAACAGCTTGATCCCCAGGCCCGCCACCAGGATCGGCAAGGTGCCCAGCAGGATCGCCAGCCCCAGGCGTGCATCGGGCTCCTGCCAGCGCCGCTGCCGAACAGCCGTGGCCATGGCCACTGCTACCTGCTGGAGATCGCGGCGAAAGAAGCCGATCACGGCGGCGATGCTGCCCAGTTGGATCACCGCCGTCACCGAGACGCCGGGATCCCCCCAACCCAGCAGCACCGGGACCACCTTCAAGTGGGCCGTACTGCTAATCGGCAGAAACTCCGTCAGGCCCTGCACCACCCCCAGCACGCCATAGCGCCAGCAGGCCTCCAACACCCCCATCGACTGGTCGACTGGCACAGCAACCATCGGAGCCCAACTCTCTGGCGCCGACCCTATGCGTCCTCTGGGCCGCTGGCCAGCCCTCGAGGGCGGTGGTCAGCTCCTCTAAGGTTGAACACCTTTCTTCACAACCCGGTGATCGGGGCTCCCCCTCGCCTTCCCCTGGAGACCCCGGCGCCGGCGCTGGCGGCACAGACCGTGCCGGCCAGGGTCCCAGCCGGGCTGGGGATGCAGCCGCCCACGGTGGAGAGCCGCCTGTGGGCCCTGCCCCTGGCGGGGGCCCTGCTGGTGGCCCTGCCGGTGTTTCTGCAGGCCCCCTGGGTGCGCCTGGCCCCGTTCAGTGCAGCGCTGTTCACCGCAGCCCTGCTGATGGTGGGCGTGGTGTTGGCCCAAGGGCGTTCACCCGCCTGGACCACCGCCGGGGTGTTGCTGGTGGGCTTCAGCGGCAGCTGGCTGGGGGGCTGTCTGTTCTGGGGCTGGTTCCGGCTGCATCCGCTGTGGCATCTGCCGATTGAGGCCTTCGCCCTGCCCCTGGCGGTGGCGGGGCTGCGGGGGCGCTGGAGGCTGGCGGGCAGCTTTTATCTGGCCTCCCTGGCTGGCACCGCCTGCACCGATGCGGTGATGGCCCTCACCGGGGTGATGCAGCGCTGGACCCAGGTGCTGGAAGCCCCCCTCGACCAGGCGGCCCTGGAACTGCAGCGGGCGGCCCTGGGGGTTTTGGAGCCCCTGCCCCTGCTGGCCACCGTGGCCGCGGCCTGCCTACTGATTCAGCAGTGCCGCCGCTTCTGGCACCACCCCGACCCCGCCTGGCGACTGGCCGCTTCCGCCATCGCCACGACCCTGGCGGTGGATGGTCTGTTTCTGGCAGCCGCCCTCTGGGCTCCACAGCTCAGCGGCCTGATCTGAAGAACTGCAAAAGCCTGCTGGAACAGGTTGGGAGCGCAGCGATCTCACCTGTAGGTTTGCAGGGCTGCCCGGCAGCGCTGTGGTTCCCGTTCAGACGGAGTTTTCGATGAAACGGCTGGTTTCGTGGCTGATGGGTGGCGTGCTGCTGGCCGGCCTGCTGCTCAACCTGGTGTTCACGCCCACCGCCCAGGCCGCCGATCTGCGCAACGTGGCCGACGACAAGATCGCCGAGCGCGGCGGCAAGATCGACCTCAACAACTGCTCCGTGCGCCGCTTCCAGGCGTTCCCCGGCATGTACCCCACCCTGGCCGGCAAGATCGTGCTGGGGGGCCCGTACACCAGCGTGGATGACCTGCTGAAGCTGGACCTGACCCCCCGCCAGAAGGAACTGGTGGAGAAGTACAAGGGCAACTTCACCGTGACCCCCGCCTCGATTGCGCTGAACGAGGGCTTCGACCGCATCAACGACGGCCAGTACCGCTGAGCCCCGTCGGCACGCGGCCTAGATTCCGCCACCGGTGTCAGCCGTCGGGCCATCCCGACGGCTTTTTTGTTGCCCACCAGACCTGAGGCTCGATGCCGCAGCTCGCCGCCACCTGGGATGTGATCGTGATCGGCGGCGGCGCCGCCGGCCTGATGGCGGCCCTGGAGCTCCCGCCGGAGCTGCGGGTGTTGCTGCTGAGCAAGGAGAGCGCACCGCGCTCCGCCAGCCGCTGGGCCCAGGGGGGGATCGCGGCGGTGACCCGCCCGGAGGACAGTTTCGCCAGCCACGTGGCGGACACACTCCAGGCGGGCGCAGGCCTGTGCGACCCACCGGCGGTGGAGCTGCTGGTGCGGGAGGCCCCGGCCTGTGTGGAGCGGCTGCTGCAGCTGGGGATGGATTTTGACCGCCACGGGGCCGAGCTGAGCACCACCCTGGAGGCCGCCCACAGCCACCGCCGGGTGCTCCATGCCCAGGACCGCACCGGCGGCGCCCTGGTGGACGCCCTGGAACGGCGCGTGCTCGAACGGCCTGGACTGCTGCGCCTGCAGGGGGCCCTGGCCCTGCAGCTGTGGATGGAAGCCGGGCGCTGCCGCGGCCTGCAGGTGCTCTATAGCGGGGAGCTGCGCTGGCTGGGCGCCCGGGCGGTGGTGCTGGCCACCGGCGGCGGCGGCCACCTGTTCGCCAACACCACCAACCCCTCCCAGGCCAGCGGGGATGGCATCGCCATGGCCTGGCGGGCCGGGGCCACCATCCGCGACCTGGAATTCGTGCAGTTCCACCCCACGGCGCTGATGCTGCCGGGGGCCCCCCACTTCCTGATCTCCGAAGCGGTGCGGGGCGAAGGGGCTCGGCTGCTGGATGCCGCTGGCCGCAGCCCCGTGAGCCAGCTGAACGGCGGCGACCTGGCGGCCCGCGATGCCGTCAGCCGGGCGCTGGTGCAGTGCATGCGGGAGCAGCAGCAAGCGCACCTCTGGCTCGACCTGCGTCCGGTGGGGCGAGATCGCCTGGAGCGCCAATTCCCGACGATCCTGGGGCGCTGCCGCGAACTGGGGCTCGACCCCACCGGCGCCCCAATCCCCGTGGCGCCAGCAGCCCACTACTGGATGGGCGGCGTGTGCACCGATCCGCAGGCGGCCACCACCGTGCCCGGCCTGTATGCGGTGGGGGAGGTAGCCAGCACCGGCGTGCATGGGGCCAACCGGCTGGCCAGCAATTCGTTGATGGAATGCCTGGTGTATGCGCGGCAGCTGCGCCACATCCAGCTGCCGGCCTGGGATGCCGCCGAGGCGGGCCTAGCCAGCGGCAGCTCCGCGCCAGCTCGGCCCCTGACGGGTGCCAGACCAGGCAGCCCGGAGGGCCTGCAGGGGAGCATCGAGCAGCTGCGGCAGCTCTGCTGGCAGGTGGCCGGCGTGGAGCGCCGGGCCACCGATCTGCGCCACGGCCTGCGGGACTGCCGGCGCCAACGCCTGGAGCTCGAGCAGCAAGCCCCGCTGCAGCAGACCGCACGGCAGAGCCCTGGGGAGGTGCACACGCTCGACGCTGCACTCAGCACCTGGCTACGCCAGGCCCACGCCCTGAACCAACGGCTGCTGGTGAGCGAACTGCTGCTGGAAGCGGCCCTGTTCCGCCAGGAGAGC
>JBEIQU010000280.1:0-1964 GCA_040376355.1 Prochloraceae cyanobacterium
GGGAGCGTGGCCCGGCTGTGCGCCAACTTCAACATCCACGATCTGCGGCTCGTGGCCCCCCGCTGCGATCACCGGGGGGAGGAGGCCCGGCTGATGGCGGTGCACGCGGAGGCCCTGCTCGAGCGGGCCCAGCTGTTTCCCGATCTGGCCAGCGCCGTGGCGGACTGCACGCGGGTGGTGGCCACCAGCGGCCGCATGGAACCGGAAGGGGTGCCGCTGAGTGGTCCGGCCGAAGCCCTGGGATGGTTGCAGGCCGCCCTACCCGAGCAGGGATGCCGCGGGGCCCTGGTGTTCGGGCGGGAGGATCGCGGGCTCACCAACCAGGAACTGCTGCAGGCGGGGCGGGTCCTGCGGCTGAGCACCGATGGGGCCTACGCCTCGCTCAACCTCTCCCATGCGGTGGCGATCTGCCTGCACGCGCTGCAGCAGCCGCCAGCAGCGTCCGTTCCGCCGGCGTCGACAGCACCGCCGCAGGCCGCGGAGGAGCTGTGCCGGCGGGGGGATCTGGAGGCGGCCCTGGCGGATGCGGAGGAGCTGCTGCTGGAGGTGGGCTTTCTCTATCCCCACACGGCCGAGGCCCGCATGGGCAAGCTGCGGGCCCTGCTGCAGCGCACCCAGGTGCGCGCCAGTGAGGTGGCCCTGCTGCGGGGCATGGTGCGCCAGCTGCGCTGGGCAACCCAGCGGCAGAGCCCCTAAGGTCTGGCCCGTGCCCAGCCCCACCAGCCTGTGAGCGCCAGCCGCCCGAATCGCCCCAGCAGCACCCCCGGCTGGGGGGCACCGCTGCAGTTGGTGCTGCGCCTGCTGGTGATGGGCCTGGGTTTGGGGGTGATCACCGGCACCGCCCTCAAATTGTTGGCACCCCGCCTGGCGGGCTCAGGACAACCTGGCCCCGCCGTCCCAGCCTCGCTGGCACCCCCCGGGCTGAGCAGCCTGCCCCGCGGCCTGGGCCTGGGCCGCTTTGAGCCACGCAATGAGCTCACCGCCCTGAGCCAGAAGTGGGCGCAACTGGCCTCGGTGCACAAGGATCTACAGGCCAGCGGCTACCTGCTGGTGCTGGACGACGGCCGCTTCGCCCAACTCAACCCGGAGCGGCCCCTGCCAGCGGCCAGCTCGATCAAAACGCCGATTTTGCTGGCGGGGCTAGAGGAACTGGATGCGGGCCGGCTGACCTGGAACGAACCGCTCACCCTCACCAAGGAAGTGGCCGGCGGAGGCGCCGGCTGGATGGCCAGCCGCCCCCTGGGCAGCCGCTTCCCCTTCTGGGAAGCGGCCACCGAAATGATCCGGGTGAGTGACAACAGCGCCACCAACCTGCTGATCAAGCGCCTGGGGGGGAAGGCCAGCCTCAATGCCCGCTTCCAGGCCCTGGGGCTCACCGGCACGGTGATCAACAACTGGCTGCCGGACCTGGACGGCACCAACACCACCAGCGCCCACGACCTCGCCCGGGCCATCGCCCTGGTGGACACCGGCGAAAAGCTCAGCCCCCGGGCCCGCGATCTGTTCCGGGAGGTGATGGGCAAATCCCGCACCAACACGCTGTTGCCCCTGGGCCTGCTGATGGGTCTGGGCGGTGATTCCGCCGACCCCGACAGCGACCTGCTGGCCCATGGCGTCACCGTGCTGAACAAAACCGGCGACATCGGCATCGCCTACGCCGACGGCGGGCTGATCGAGCTGCCCAACGGCCAGCGGGCCGTGGCCGCCTTCCTGGTGAAGGGGCCGTTCAACGACCAGCGCTCCACCGATCTGATCCGCGCTATGGCCGCCGAGGTGGCCCGCAGCCTGATCGACAAACCCCGCGCCAGTGCCGCCCCCCGACCATGACCCTCTTCCCTCTGCTGCTGCTGGCGGCCACCCCCACCACCACCCCAGCACCCGCCCCCCCCCCCCCCCCCATACCGCGCCCCCCGAACCGGGCGCCCCAGGCCGGCGGCCGCGACCACGGTTTGGTGGTAAACCAC
>JBEIQU010000205.1:0-3695 GCA_040376355.1 Prochloraceae cyanobacterium
ACCGGATTCAGCGGGTTCCTCCTTGGCACTGCGGATTTCCCAAAGCAGGTTGATCACGGTGCCGGTGATCAGGGCCAGGCCCGCCACCCACGTGATGCGGCCGCCGGAGGCCATGCCCCAGGTGGCCATCGACACCCCCAGGAGCAGCGGCACATCCCGGCGCACCAGGCGGCTCTTCACCCGCAGGGGCATCACCGCAGCACTGGCACCGAGCACCACCAGCACATTGAAGATGTTGGAGCCCACGATGTTGCTCACGGCGATGGCATCGCCGGCGCTGCCCCCCTTAATGGTGGAGAGCAGGCTCACGAACAGCTCCGGGGCGCTGGTGCCCATGGACACCACCGTGAGGCCGATCACGATCTGGGGAATTCCCAGCAGTAACGACAGGGCCACGGAGCCCGCCACGAACAGCTCACCACCGCCGAACAGCAGCAGGATCCCCGCCACGATCTCGAACACGCTCAGGGCAAAGGGCATGGATCAGGCATCAGTGCCGCAATTCTGCATGGATGGCCCTGACAGGCACCTTGGGGCAGTGGGTGTGAAACGTTCACCAACCACGCCAGGGATTGATCAGGCTTGGTGATCATCGGCAGCAGCCAATCTTCTGCCCCCAGCACCCAAATGCAATCGAGATCGGTTAAGCAGCAGATTGAACCGCCATCGGCTGCCAGTTGCCATCAGGGCGCAACAGCATCCCAAGGCCTCATCCCTTGGGATCCCCTGGCCGCCAGGGGCTCTGGCATTGGATTAGCCCAACTGATCATCACGATTGCGATTGCTTGGCGCTGCCCCAGGGCACACCAATTCGCTGTTTTCGATCAGTAGTCTCTCGCGAACCCAAATTCAGACATCCCTCCGATGCCTGCGCCACAGACGCTCAACCGCAGCAGCTGCGACGCCCTCACTCAGCACCTGCGTGCCATTGGTCGCATTCCCCTGCTCACCCATGAGGAGGAGATCACCCTGGGCCGTCGCGTGCAAACCCTGCGCCACCTGGAGGAGATCCACGAGGAGCTCACCATCCGCGCCGATGGCCGTACCCCCAGCCTGGAGATCTGGGCCGCAGAGGCTGGCCTCACCCTCAAAACCCTGCAGCGCCAAGTGCGGGGCGGCCAGCGCGCCAAGAACCGCATGGTGGCCGCCAACCTGCGCCTGGTGGTGACCATTGCCCGCAAATACGCCAACCGCCAGCTGGAACTGGAGGATGTGATCCAGGAGGGCAACCTGGGGCTGATCAAGGCCGTGGAGCGCTTCGACCCCAGCCGCGGCTACAAATTTTCCACCTATGCCTATTGGTGGATCCGCGAGGGCATCACCCGCGCCATCGCCGACAAAAGCCGCACCGTGCGCCTACCGGTGCATGTGGGCGAATGCCTCAGCAAGCTGCGCCGCGCTCAGCAGCAGCTTTGGCAGGAGCTGGGCCGTACCCCCACCATCGAAGAGCTGGCCGACCACACGGGCCTCAAACCGCTGGACATCCGCGAAACCCTGTTCCGCGCCCAGCAGCCCCTGAGCCTGGATGGCAGCCCGGGGCATGAAGACGACGCCAGCCTGCTGGAGCGCATCGCTTGCGGCGCCATGGCCCCGGCCGATCAGGTGACCCGGCACCATCTCGTGGAAGACCTAGAGCAGGTGCTGGCGGAACTGCCCAGCCAGGAGGCGGAGTTGCTGCGCCTCCGCTATGGCATCAATCAGGAGGCACCGATGCCCCTCAGCGCCGTAGCCCGCAACATGGGCGTCACCCGCGATACCGCCCGCGGCATCGAACGGCGCGCCAGCGCCGCCATCCGCGATCGTTCCCAGCAGGTGATCGACTACCTGGAGGCCTGACCCATGCCGCTCTCGCGCCGCCACGCCGCACCCACCCTGCTGGTGGGGTTGCTCAGCCTGATGCCGGCGGCCGGCGCGGCGCCGGCCCTGCCGTTTGAGCCGGTGCCGTCGTCGTTCCAGACCTGGCTGAACAGACGGCAGTCCTGGCCCAACGGCCAGACGCTGCAGTTCAGCCGCATCGCCCAGTGCCTCGACCAAACGACCCGTCCCTCCCCCTACCGCACCCCGGTGTTCACCTGCCTGAGCGGTGAGGTGCGCATCACGGGCGGCGGACGCCCGGCACAGATCTGCCGCCTGCAACGGGTGAGTTACTTTCCGAAGACCAAGCAGGCGCGCTACTGGACGGCCCAGTGCAGACCCGCCGGCTGAGCGGCACCCCATGAGCTGGCATCCCCACCTCTGGCACCCCACCACCCAGGTGGCGGTGGCCCCGGAGCCCCTGCGGGTGGTGAGCGCCCGCGGCTGCCTGTTGGAGCTCGACGACGGCCGCCAGCTGATCGATGCCATCAGCAGCTGGTGGGTCACCCTGCATGGCCACAGCGAACCGAGCATCGCCGCCGCCATCGGGCGCCAGGCCCTGCAGCTGGAGCAGGTGATCTTCGCCAACTTCAGCCATCCCCCGGCGGAACAACTGGCCACCCGGCTCAGCACGCTCACCGGCCTGGAGCGGCTGTTCTTCTCCGACAACGGCTCCACCGCGGTGGAGGTGGCCCTCAAGATCGCCTGGCAGTGGTGGCGCAACCAGGGCAGTGAGCGGCGCCAGCTGATCGCCTTTGAGGGGGCGTATCACGGCGACACCTTCGGAGCCATGGCCCTGGGGGATCGCTCCCTCTTCACCGCCCCCTACGACGATCTGCTGTTCGACGTGGCCCGCATCCCCTGGCCCCACACCCATTGGGGGGATGAGGGGCTCGAGCAGCGGGAAGCGGAGGCCCTGAGCCAGCTCGATCGGGCCCTGCAGACCCCCACGGCCGCCCTGATCGTGGAACCCCTGATCCAGGGGGCCTCCGGCATGCGCCTGGTGCGCCCAAGTTTTCTGCGGGCGGTAGCGGAGCGGGTTGAGGCCAGCGGCGCCCTGCTGATCGCCGATGAGGTGATGACCGGCTTCGGCCGCACCGGTGCCCTATTCGCCTGCCAGCGGGCCGGGCTGAAACCCGATCTGATGGCCCTCTCCAAGGGGCTCACCGGCGGCTTCCTGCCCATGGGGGTGACGATGGCCAGCGAACGGCTCTACCGGGGCTTCATCAGCGACACCCCTGCCCACACCTTCTTCCATGGCCACAGCTTCACCGCCAACCCGCTGGGCTGTGCGGCCGCCCTGGCCAGCCTCGATCTGCTGCAGCACAACCCGGAGCGCTATCAGCAGTTCGAGGCGCGTCACCGCCCGGCCCTGGAGCAGCTCAGCAACCACCCTCGGGTGAAACAGGTGCGTTGCCTGGGCACCATGGCGGCCTTCGAGCTGGAGGCCGGCGCCACCAGCTACCTCAATCCGGTGGGCCGTCAGATCCAGCGGCTGTGCCTGGAGCAAGGGGTGTTCCTGCGGCCCCTGGGCAACGTGGTGTACCTGCTGCCGCCGCTAACCATCAGTGAGCCCCAACTACAGCGCTGCTACGACGCCCTGGCGGAGGCCCTACAGCAACTCGATTAGCCCACACCGCCCGGGGCGCCAGCAATAAGAAGCATGTCTTTGTCGCATCTGAGACCCGGCAAGAGATGCCTGCCACGGAGTCTTGCGGCGGATCCCTTCCACCTGTCATGGGCACCGCCTTCAGCAATCCCCGCCTGCTGCGCTTCAGCGATCACGGCGCCCCCTACCGCGGCCATTGGGTGATCTACGCCGCCAGCCAGGCCGATGGCTA
>JBEIQU010000220.1:0-3471 GCA_040376355.1 Prochloraceae cyanobacterium
GGCCATAGGAGATCAGGAGCAAGCCCAGGCCCTGGATCAAGCGGCAACCCTGCTGGTGGCGCCCAACACCCGCAGCAAGGGGGGGAATGGTCTGGGCTCCAAGCTGCTGGGGGGCGCCATGGCGGCCTTCAAGGTGATTGCGCCCCTGGCGGCCAAGGCGATGCTGCCGGCTCCCCTTTAAAAGCCTGGGTTGCCGGTTCCCATGAACTGGCGCGCTTCGCGGGTGACCGCCTGATAGCCGTAGCCAAAGGTGCCTCCATCGGCGTCATTGATGACGCGTGGGGTCACCAGGATCACCAACTCACGCTTGCTGCGGGCGTTGTTGGAGCTCCGGAAAAACTGCCCCACGAACGGCAGGTCACCCATGATCGGCCACTTGGTCACCGCCTGATTGTCGGCATCGGAGATCACGCCGGTGAGGATCAGGGTCTGGCCATCGCGCACCCGCACCGTGCCGGTGTCAAGGCGTCGCACCTGCAGGATGTTGATGCGGCCGCAGCCCGCCACCTGTTCGATGGAATTGGCCCCAGCACGGGCCGAGATGGATGGCGATAAGGCGAACGACACAAACCCGTTGTCATCAATCTTCAGCACACGGGCACCAAAGGTGAGGCCCTCCGTGCCGAATTGGGGTTGGCAGGTGTTGGGGGCACCGTTCTGACCGGCCTGAACGACGTAATCGGTGATCACCTGGGAGCCCACCGTCACGAACGCCTCATTGGAATAGGGGCGGCCAATGCTGGCCGTGTTGAGCACCGAGTTAGCTCCAGCCGCGGCGGTGGCGGCGGCCAGGGCCACCTCCCTGCCCCCCTGAATGGGGTCATCGTTTTCGCTGAGGATCAAGGTGGGGCTGGCCAGCACCTTGGTGCTGCTGGACACGATGGCCGCCCGAACCAGGTCGTAGAAATTGTTGTCGGCGTAGGCGGTGGAAGGATTCAGAGGCGCCGCTGTGCCGGTGGGATTCACGGTCTGAATGGAATTTGTCGTGGTCGCACCACCCGTCGTGGTTGCGGTGTTGTTGACCTGCGTCGACTTGGCGGATTGATAGCCACCGGCAATGGTCTCCATCCCAGTAGTCGTGGGGGGCAGCCGGTTGTTAAAGGCGCCGATCAAGCGCCCCTCGTCATTAACGATGAAGTTGTTGCCGTAGCGGAACGCGAAGCTGTTCTTGACGGCCGCTTCGTTTTCCAGGGACACGTCGAGGATCTTCACCGACAGGGCCACCTGCCGCTCCCGCAGATCGATCTGGCGCAGGTAGTTCTCCGCCACGGCCACCACCTGGGGATCCCCCACCAGGGTGACGGTCTGCAGGCGCGAGTCGGTGGTGCCGCTCAGTCCCCTGAGGGGGCCGGCTGCGGCGCCGTAGGTCTCCGTGGTGGTGATCGTCTCGCGCTTGGTCTGCTGCACCGCGTCACCACCGGCCACCTGGTTGGCCTGGGACTGTCCCTGGGTGACGGTGTTGGTGATCAGGTTCACCTTGGTCATGCGGGCACCGAGGCTGGCCAGGTAGTCGGCCGCTGAACCCGCCGAGGCTTGGTTGAGGCGATACACCTTCGAGAGCTGGGCCCCGAAGGTCTTCGACTGCACGGAGGGGCCCACCATCAACATGCGACCCTCCTGCTTGGCCTGCAGACCGGAGGCCAGCAGCACCGCATTGATGGCGCGCGCGTAGGTTTCGCCGCGGAACGCCAACGACACGGTTGGCGTCGCCGACGCGGCTGCCGTCGACGCACCAGCGGCGGCTCCGGATGCCCCGGTGGCAGGGGGATCATCACCCACGTACACGAAGCCATACCCACCCATCTGGGCCAAGGCCATCAGGGCATCTTTGGCCGGGGCATTGCGCAGGGTCATGGTCACCGGCGGGCCGCTCAGGCTGAGGTAGCTGCGGTTCCGCAGCACCATCGTTCCCACCGCCATATCCCCCAAGGGAGGTGCCACGGCCCGGGGCTGCAGCGGTGGGGCATAACTGGCCTGGGGCAACGCCCCTGGCTGGCGCAGGTTGAACTGCCCCGTCTGGGTGGATGGGGCGGAGGGCGCCGTGAAGCTCAGGATCAGGTCGCGGCCATCGGCACTCACCAACGGGCGCCCCAGGGACACCCCAGCCAGAGGTGACACCTCGAGGCGGTAACTGCTGCCGCTGCCCTGGATGCTCACCTGACGCAACCCCGCCTCAGGCAACGCCAGAGTCTGAGGGCCCAGCCGCAGGCCCGCGGGGCTGGAGAGCTGCAGATCCCCCTGCCAGCCATAGGCGCCCTGACCTTGACGCAGCACCGGCCCCGGACCCACCCCTTGAACGACCACCTCGACGCCCTCAGGGCTGCGCCGCACCTGCAGCAGCAGGGCGCCGCCAACCTGAGGGGGCTGCCCCGACAACGCCGACGGTGCAACCGCTGGTGACTGGGCACTGGCGGCGATCCCACCCACGGCGGTGGCCATCGCGGCGGCGGCTCCACAGGCCGCAAGCGAACCGCGACGGATCATGTCTCAGGCCAAGGCGCGATGCGCGGATGGTATCGATGCCCGGGCGAGCTCACCAGGGTCGACGCTGCGGCTGTTACGGCGACGTGCGCTCGCCGTAGAGGCTGAGATTGAGGCGCAACTCCGCCGGGGTTCCGGCCTTCACGGCCAGATCGCTCTGCACCACAAGCAGGGATAGACGCTCCAGTCGCCGCAAGAACTGCACCAGCTGCGGCCCGCCGCCGCGGGCGGTGAGCAGGATGCTGGTTTTGATCCATCCCGGAGCCAACAGCGGATCAGCGGCAGGCTTGGCTGGTTGGGCGGCTGACTTCGAGTCGCTGGAGCCGGGGGCTGCAGCCGTGATGGGCTCATAGCGATCCAACACCACCCCGGCGGCGGCAGCCTCGGCACTCAACAGAGCCAGGAGCGTGGTGAGATCGCCGCTGCCGGCGATGAGGCGAAGGATCTGCCGGTTGTTGGCGGCGGCCAGCTCGCGGCGCTGCTCGAGCTGTGCAAGCTGACGGCGCAGCAACGGCAACCGATCACGACCCGCCTGAAGCTCCTGCCAGCGCTGCTGATCCGCCTGCAGACCTCGCCACTGGGGAGCCACCCAGAGAGCCCCAAGGACGATCGCCAACAGCCCCCCCAACAGCGCTGGGCCTCCCAGCAGCACCTGGTCCCGCCGCACCCTCGCCGGCCCAGATCCTTGGAAGTTGGTCACCGCAACACCCCCGCCCGCTCCAGCACCTGGACACGCCGGGCCAAACCATCGGCCTGAAGCTCGGCGAGCACGGCCCCTTGCGCCAGGGGCTTGAGGTTGGCAAACCGTGCTGTGAGCTCCCAGGACAACGGATCGGCGGGCTTGTCGCGGCTGAGCTTCACGGGTTGAACCCCACCGGACTGGATCAGGGGTGAACGGGCTAACAACAGCTGCAAAGCATTCACCCGGCGGAAGGCAGCGGGATCCACCGCCACCCCCTTGAGCACCAGTTGATCGCCTTGCACCTGCAA
>JBEIQU010000051.1:0-8786 GCA_040376355.1 Prochloraceae cyanobacterium
CCGCACGGCACTCACAGGGGCATCAGGCAGGAAACGGAAGCTCATGGATCCCGGACGAACGGGCTAATTGCGAATGCGTCGCAACCTAAACAAGACTCCGGCTTTTTGCAAGCGATTCTCAGTAGCACGTTCTATTGCGCAGACATGGCCCGCAATCGCTGTCCGGCGGGGGCGGCTGGCTGCACGGCCGCCAGCCCGAGTGCCCGTCAAGCAGATCCAAGGGTGGTACCACTGATGGCGCGCAGTGGTACCACCCGCGGAGAGCGGCTCGAGACCACCGGCCGCCAGGGGCCGTCCACCAACCACCAGCGGCCCCGCCGCTCAGGGCCAGCCGCTCAGAGCCAGCCGTTGGCCTCCATCAGCTTCACGGCCGCCCGGTTCTTGGCACCCATCTGCTCAGCGGAGACGCCATCGGCCTTGAACGGGCCAAACCGCTTGAGGATTGCGTTATCGCCCGTGCCCCGCAGCGGGTATTCGTTGTTCGCTTCGGCGTAGCCACGCCCTCCGCTGGGGGAAGCCAGATACTCGATCAACTTCAGAGCAGCCTGGGGATTGCGGGAGGTCTTCACCACGCCGGCACCGCTGATGTTCACGTGGGCCGGATTGGGGAACACCACCTTGAGGCGCCGGGCCAGGGCCTGATCAGCCGCTCCGCTGTCGCCGGACAGCATGCGGGCCACGTAATAGGTGTTCACCAGGCCAACGCCGCACTCACCGTTGCCAACGGCGCGGATCAACGGTGTATCGGAGGTGAACACAGGCTTCGTCACATTGGCGGTCATCCCCTTGACCCATTGGGCGGCGGCGGCATCCCCGCGCAGGATCATCTGATCGGCCACCAGGGACTGGTTGTAGACGCTGCGCCGATCCCGCAGGCAGAGCTTGCCCTTGAGGGCGGGTTTGGCCAGGTCTGCATAGGTGCGAACGCTGGCGGGGGACACCAGCTTGGGGTTCACGATCACCACCCGCACCCGGCGGGTGAGTCCATACCAACGCCCCTTGGAGTCACGCAGCGACAGGGGCACATCCCGCAGCAACGCCGCTGAGGGCATGGGCCGGAACAGCCCCAGATCCGCGGCCTTATCGAGCCGGGCGGCATCCACCAGCACCAACACGTCAGCAGGGCTGTTCTTGCCCTCCGTGCGCAGCCGCTCGATCAGGGCATCGTCCTTAGCTTCGAGCAGCCGCACCTGGATACCGGTACGCGCCGTGAACTGCTGGTACAACTGCTTATCGGTGTTGTAGTGGCGCGCGGAATACACCCCGATCTCCTGGCTCTGGGCGCGGGCTTCCCCCACCGCCAGACCGGTGCCCAGGGCAGCCGCCGCACTCACCGCCAGCAGGGCGGTGCAACCCAGCCGCTCCAGCCGCAGCATGGCCGGCCGATTGGCTGTTAGGGGGGAACTCTTGACCACGGAATTCAGGGCCATCAACACGCACAATCGGCACTATGGGGCGCCAGCCCTAGCCCGCGACAGCCCGGCGATCATTGGCCACCCGCCGCTGTGACATTGATGACATGCGCGGGTTCCCAATCGCTGAGCCCGTAGGCTTTCGCGCCATGGCCCCTTCCGCCGCCGCCCCGGCGCCCCTGCCGCAACGCAGCCTGCTGGGCTCCGGGGTCTTGCTGCTCTGTGGACTGGCCCTGAGCCCCGTGGTGGGGCTGGGCCTGTTTGCCCTGCAGAGCTCCGACGCGCTGCAGAGCCTGCGCCTGGGCAGCGAAGGCCCGATCCAGGTGGGCAACACGCTGGCGCTGCTGGCGCTGGTGGGGCTCCTGGCAGCCGTGCTGGGCACCAGCACCGGCTGGCTCACCGCCCGTTGCCGGTTCCCCGGACGGCGCTGGCTGCGGATCGCCCAGCTGCTGCCGCTGGCCACCCCCAGCTATCTGCTGGCCGCCACCCTGATCGACCTGGGCAGCCGGCTTGGGCTGCGGGTGCATGGCTTTCTGCCCACCACCCTGGTGCTGGTGCTCAGCACCTACAGCTATGTGTTCCTGCTCTCCACGGAGAGCTTTTCGGTGAGCGGCAAGCGTCAGATGGAGGCCTGCCGCAGCCTGGGGGTTGGCCCCTGGGGCAGTTTCCGGAGGGTGGCCCTGCCGATGGCCCTGCCCGCCATCGGTGCCGGCATGGCCCTGGGGGGCATGGAGGTGGTCAACGAGCTGGGGGCGGTGGAGCTGCTCGGGGTGCCAACCCTCTCGGGCGGCATCCTGATGCGCTGGCAGCAGGACGGAGACCCCCGGGCCGCGGTCGCCCTGGCCCTGGTGGCCCTGTTGATCGTGGCCCTGCTGGTAGGGGCGGAACGCAGCCTGCGGCGCCGCAGCCGCTGCTGGAACCTGGGCAACGACGGCCAGGCCGACCAGGGATGGGGCCTCCAGGGCCCCCGCCGCTGGCTCAGCCAGTTGCTCTGCCTGGTGCCGCCGCTGCTGAGCCTGGGGGTGCCTCTGCTCTGGAGTGGCCTGAGCTGGGATCAGCTGCAGGCCGAAAACCCCATCGAGCTGCTGGGGCTCAGCGGCCGCAGCTTCGGCCTGGCGCTGCTGGCGGCAGCGATCACGGTGGCAGCGGGACTGCTGCTGGCCATTGCCAAGCGCTGGCTTCCCAACCTGCTGCTGCAGCGGCTCAGCTTCATCGCCGGCCTGGGCTATGCGGTGCCCGGCACGGTGCTGGCCCTAGCTCTGATGTTGATCGGCGGCCCCCTTGCCCTGGCGCCCCTGCTGCTGCTCGTGTGGGGCTACAGCGACCGGTTTCTGGCGGTGGCCAAGGGGGGTCTGGACGCCGCCCTGGAGCGAATTCCCCCCAGCGTGGATGAGGCCGCCACCTCCCTGGGGCAGAGCTGGATCGGTGTGCTGCAACGGGTGCACCTGCCGCTGCTGCGGGGGCCCCTGCTGGTGGGCGGGCTGCTGGTGTTTGTGGACACGGTGAAGGAGCTCCCGCTCACCTTTGCCCTGCGGCCGTTCGATTTCGACACCCTGGCGGTGCGGGTGTATCAGTACGCCAGCGATGAACGGCTCGGTGCCGCCCTGCTGCCGGCCCTGCTGGTTCTGGGGCTGGGGCTGATCGCCGCCATGGCCCTGGTGCCCAACCTGGAGCGCCTGGAGCAGCGCTAACGGCGGGCAATCACGGCGCGGTCGATCGGTTGGCCTTTGCTGTCCCAAGCCGTCACCGTGAGCTCCTTGGGGCCCGCCTCGATCTCCGCAAAGCTGTAGGCACTCAGGGCCCGGGCGCTCTGGTCGGTGGGCAAGACCGGACGCAGCGAGGCACCCCCTCCGCCCACCACCAGGTAGGTGATGCCATCGATGGGCCGGCTGCGTTCGTAGTTGTGCTCGTGGCCGTTGATGTAGAGCTGCACCCCGTGGCGCTGCAGCAGCGAGCCGATCTTGCCCCGCAGACCGGGATCGTTGCCGTAGTACCCGGAGGAATAGATCGGGTGATGGCCCACCACCACCTTCCAGGGGGCCGTGCTCCTACCCAAGGCGGAGCGCAGCCAACGCAGCTGGCCAGCCCAATCGGCATTGCCGTTGGTGTCGAGCATGAACAGCTCCAGGTCCCCGCGGCGGAGGTTGTAATAGCGGCCCTTCATGCCAAAGGGCCGATAGGCCACCTGGGGATCGCCATTGGCGGTGCGGATGTCGTGGTTACCCAGCACCGCATGGAAGGGCACCTTGGCCGCCAGCAGCTCGGCGTAGGGCCGCAGGAAGGTCGCTTCGATCAGCGCCATGTCTCCCGAGGGGTAGATGTTGTCGCCCCCCAGCACCACCAGGTCGACGGGGCGTTGGCGATGCACCGCCGCCATCTGCGCCCCCACGGCCCGCTGATGGCTGTTGCCGCTGCCGGTGTCGGCCACCGCCAGGAAGCGCACCCGACCCTGGGGCTCCGGCCCCACCGGTCCGGCCTGGGCCCCCAGCACCGCCGCTAGGGCCGAAGCCAGCAGGGTGGCGGGCAGCAGCTGCAGCAGCTGGCGGCGGCGCATGGGGGTCAGAACAAGGCAATGGCCCCAGGTTGGCGCACCCGGCCACTGGGGCTATGGTGATTCTCGAAGTGATCGGCGCGAGACCCAACACTCGCCCCCTTGCTTTCATCACCACGAACAACCGGTGCAGGGCGGCGTGATCCCGCCAGAGCCACCGGAGCGATCCGAATCCTTGATCCGAGATCCGTGAGCGATATCCACAACAAGTCGAAACCATGTCCACAACACAGACCACCAAATCCCAACAACCCAGGCCCCTGCACGCGGGGGCTCGCCCCACTGCCCATCGCCCCCTGACCAAACCGGCCGGCACCCCTCCGCCCAGCTGGGAAGATCTGCTCGGCCGGCGCTGAACCCGCTGTCGGCCATGGCCAAAGAGCGCTTCTTCCTTGAGCTCACGCCCCCGTCCGAGCTCCTGCGCGATGCGCCCCATGTGGTGATCATCGGGGGCGGCTTTGCCGGCCTCAAAGCGGCCCACACCCTGGCGGGCAAAACGGTCCGGGTCACCCTGATCGACCGGCGCAACTTCAACCTGTTCCAGCCGCTGCTCTACCAGGTGGCCACCGGGCTGGTGTCAGCCCCCGACGTGGCATCGCCCCTGCGAGTGATGCTGGGCAACGCCCCCAACATCCAGATCCTGATGGGGGAGGTGGTGGACATCGATCCCGCCGCCAAGGCGGTGCTGTTCAACGACCGGCAGCTTCGCTACGACCACCTGATCGTGGCGGCGGGAGCCACCAGCAGCTACTTCGGCCACGACGCGTGGCAGGCCTTCGCGACCCCCATGAAGTCGCTCAGCGATGCCATGGCGATTCGCCAGCAGGTGCTCAGCGCCCTGGAGGAGGCGGAGCAAACCCCCGACCCCGCACGACGGCGTCTGCTGCAATCGGTGGTGGTGGTGGGAGGCGGCCCCACCGGCTGTGAGCTGGCGGCCTCACTCAACGATCTGCTGCGCCACACCCTGGAGCGTGATTTCAAACAGGTCGACCCCCACCAATGCCAGGTGACCCTGGTGGATCCGGGCGACCGGGTGCTGCGGTCCATGGATCCCCAACTGTCCAAGGCCGCGGGCGAGCATCTGCATCGCAGCGGCGTGAACCTGCTGCTGGGGGGGCGCGTCAAGGCGATCGCTGCGAACCACGTGGTGGTGAACACCGCCAGCGGCGAGGTGACCCTGCAGGCCGGCACCATCTGTTGGACCGCCGGCGTGGCGGCCTCACCCCTGGGCCAGCTGCTGGCGGAGCGAACCGGCTGCAGCCTCGATCGGGCCGGACGGGTGGTGGTGGAACCGGACTTCTCGATCGCCGACCAGCCCGAGATCCGCGTGGTGGGCGACCTCTGCAGCTACAGCCACACCGCCGATGGCTCCCCCCTACCCGGCATGGCTGGACCCGCTGTGCAGATGGGAGGCTGGGTGGCCGAGGACATCCTGGCGCGGCTCCAGAACCAACCCCATGGGGCGTTTGCCTTCGTGGATTTCGGCAGCATGGCGGTGGTGGGGCCGCTGTTTGCCGTGGCCAACCTGCGGGGCCTCAAGCTGAGCGGTCCGCTCGGCTGGCTGCTGTGGGCGCTGGCACACCTGGCGTTCATGCCCGACACGGAGAACCGCATCAGCCTGCTCACCAAATGGCTGTGGATGATCGTCACCCGCGAGCGCTCGGCCCTGGTGATTCAGGAGACTCCATAAGGCTCTTGAGGGCGTGGTACACGGGCTGATCGAGCAGCAGTCGGCTGCTGTAGGCCGCCAACACCCCCGCCAGCAGGAGACCCGGTAGGAGCTGTTGATCACCGGCCAGGCGCAGGGCGAACAGCACCGCCATGACCGGTAATTGCGTGGCACCCGCCAAGCCGGCGGTCATGCCCAGGGCCAGCCCCAACTGCGGCTCCCCCAGCAGCTGGCCAGCGCTGTGACCCAGCAGGGCGCCGAAGGCAAAGGCGGGATCAATCAAACCGCCGGGAATCGAGACCCCCAACGCCAGCACGGGCCCCACAACCCGCAGCAGCAGGGTGAGCAACTCCGCCGGGAGCCCTGAGCCCAGGGGGCCCTGCACGTGACCTTCGGCCAACAGGTGGTGCATCAGCAGCTCCCCATCACCGCCACTGGCGCCACCGCTGAGCAGCAGGAACAGGGCCAGCACAGCTCCCACCGCCAAGCCCAGCTTCCATGGATGGCGGCGGGCAGGCTCGAGGCAACGGCGACTAAAGCTGAGCAGCAACCGGGCGAACCCGCCCCCCAGCAGGCCTCCCACCACACCCAACGGCACGGCCCATAGCAGTTGCATCAGTTCCAGGGGCTGGGCCCCCAGGACCCCCAAGGCGAATTCGGGCTGACCACCAAGGCTGCTGATGGCGGCCGCGGCGGCACTGATCAGCAGCGCTGGCCAAATCAACTGGGGCGCGAAGCTACCGAGAAACTCCTCGACCACAAACACCACCCCCAGCAAGGGGGTGTTGAAACCGCCCGCCAGGCCGGCACCACCGGCCAGGGCCAAAAGATGGGCCTGGCTCAGGCCTGGCAACAGGCCAGGGAAACGGCGCCGCAGCCCCTGGGCCACCGCCGCCCCCACGTGCACCACCGGGCCCTCTCGGCCCAGGGGCAACAGGCTGAGGGTGGCCCCGCACCAAAGCAAGCAGCGATGCACCGTGGGCGTCCGGCCCAGCAGACGATTCCCCCGCCCGGGCTCCTCGATGCTCGCCATCACCTGGGGGATGCCGGAGCCCGCGCCCGAGGCCAGCACGCTCCTCTGCAACAGCAGCAGCAGCGGCACCACCAGCAGCGGAGAGCAGGCCAGCGCCAGCGTCAGGGGGGTCCAAGGGCCACCGCTAAAGGCGGGCAACTGCCCCAGCAACTGGTCCTGCCAGCGGTCCATCCAGTTGAACGGCCAGCAGGCCAAACCCACGACCGCGCCGAGCAGCAGGCCCTGCCACAGGGTTTGCAGCACAGGCCTCAGTCGGTTGTGGGTCAACAGGTCAAAACCGCTATGGGAGCAGGGGGACTTGAACCCCCACAACGTTGCCGTCTGCGGATTTTAAGTCCGCTGCGTCTACCAATTCCGCCATGCTCCCCGGCGCGGCTCCCCGGCGCGGCAAGGCATCCCCCGCCTCGGGATGTCCATCCTAGATTCAGTCCAGAACAGCACAGCTGCCGTGCCCCTGCCTGGGTTTCTCAGCTCCCTCTCCAGCGAAACCCTGCTGGTGATCGGCGCCTACATCGCCCTCGGCGGTGCCTATCTCGTGGTGGTGCCCCTGGCGCTGATGGCCTGGATGGCCAAGCGCTGGACCGTGATGGGCAAGCTGGAGCGCACCGGTATCTATGGCCTGGTGTTTCTGTTTTTTCCCGGGCTGATCCTGTTTGCTCCGTTTGTGAATCTGCGGATGCAGGGCCAGGGCCCCCAGGCATGAGGCGGCCATGAACAGCGGCATCACCCGCGGCAAGGCGCTGCTGATCGGCCTTGGCCTGTTTGCAATTGGAGGAGCCGGCTACTGGGGGTTTCAGGCGGCAGGCCTGGAGGGGTTCTCCGCCGGCATCGCCGCCCAGCTGCTGCTGGTGGCCATCGTGGTGGTCTGGACCGGCTCCTATCTGTTGCGGGTGGTCACCGGCAACATGACCTACATGGAGCAGCGGCGCCGTTACCGCTCCGCCTATGACTCCGCCACCGATGAGGAGCTGCAACAGCGCTTTGAGGCCCTGAGCCCCGAGGAGCAGGAGCAACTGCTGCAGGAGCTCGGCCAAAACCCCGAGCCGCCGACCCCATAGGCTCAGCGGCAGATCCAGCGCGGCCGTGACCCCCAGCACCCCGATCCAGCAGCGCTTTGAGCGGCTGCAGAGCCAGGGCCGTTGCGCACTGATGCCCTTCCTGATGGCGGGCGACCCGGATCTGGCCACCACCCGCGCCAGTTTGCTGGCCCTGCAAGCGGCCGGGGCCGACCTGATTGAGCTGGGCATTCCCTACAGCGATCCCCTGGCCGATGGCCCCGTGATCCAGGCCGCCGCCAGCCGCGCCCTCGGATCCGGCACCACCCCCGGCCGCGTGCTGGAGATGCTCGGTGGCCTGCGGGATGAGCTCACCATCCCGGTGATCCTGTTCACCTACAGCAATCCGCTGCTCAACCGCGGCATGGAGCGGTTCTGCAGCGATGCCACCGCCGCCGGCGCCGCCGGGCTGGTGGTGCCCGACCTCCCCCTGGAGGAGGCTGAGAAGCTCTCCACCATCGCCACCGCCGCCGGACTCGACCTGGTGTTGCTGGTGGCCCCCACCACCCCGGCTGCACGCATGGGGCGCATCGCGGCGGCCAGCCGCGGCTTCACCTATCTGGTGAGCGTCACCGGCGTGACGGGGGTGCGCACCACGATCGAATCCCGGGTGGCGGGGCTGGTGCAGCAGCTCAAGGGCATGGGGCCCACACCGGTGGCGGTGGGCTTCGGCATCTCAGGGCCGGAGCAGGCCATCCAGGTGCGCGACTGGGGCGCCGACGGCGCCATCGTCGGCAGTGCGTTGGTGAAGGTGATGGCCGCAGCCCATCAGAGCGGTGGCGATGTTGCGGCAGCGGCAGGCGGTTTCTGCAGCGAACTGCGCAGCTCCCTCGACAGCTGAGCAGCCAAAATCACGCCGCGCCCAGCCAGCCCCGGCGAAAGCCGTCAGACTCTCCCCACGCGCACCACAGCACCCCAAGGCCATGGCCCACCGCACCCTGCTCACCGCCGGTCTGCTGCTGGGGGGCCTTGGGCTGACACCGACCGCCCTGGCCGGCTCCACCACGTTCCAATCGGCCATTTCCGAAGTGGATGCCTGCAACCAAGCCCAATACCAGATGCCCGC
>JBEIQU010000026.1:0-11638 GCA_040376355.1 Prochloraceae cyanobacterium
TGCACCGGCGTCTGCACGGCTCCACCGGCATCGTGTTCAGCTCGCTCTACCCGGGCTGCGTGGCGGACACCCCCCTGTTCCGCAACACGCCGCGGGCCTTCCAGAAGATCTTCCCCTGGTTCCAGAAGAACATCACCGGTGGCTATGTGAGCCAGGCCCTGGCGGGCGAGCGGGTGGCCCAGGTGGTGGCCGATCCCGCCTTCGGGGCCTCCGGGGTGCACTGGAGCTGGGGCAACCGCCAGACACAGGGCGGCAAGCAGTTCAGCCAGGAGCTCTCCGACAAGGCCAGCAACCCCGAAACCGCCCAGGGGGTGTGGGAGGAATCGATGAAGCTGGTGGGGCTGGCCTGAGATGGCGCCACTCCGGCCGCCCGCCATCCTCTGCATCGGCAAGAACTACGCCGATCACGCCGCGGAACTGGCCGAGCCGGGCGCCCTGAAGCTGCCGGAGCGGCCGGTGTTGTTCATGAAGAACCCCGCCAGCGTGATCGGCACGGGCGAGGCGATTGAACTGCCACCGGTGGTGTGCACCGACGACCGCGATCCCCCCCTCGGCGTGGATTACGAGGGGGAGCTGGCGGTGATCCTGGGGTGCGATGCCCGCGATGTACCTGAAGATCAGGCCCGCGAGGTGATCGCTTCCGTGGCCTGCGCCAACGACGTGAGCCAGCGCTGGTGGCAGTGGCACGGCAGCGGCGGCCAGTGGTGCCGCGGCAAGAGCTTCGACACGTTCTGCCCCCTGGGTGAGCCGGTGCCCATCAGCGCCATCACCGATCTGCAGGGGTTGCAGCTCACCACCCGCCTCAATGGCGAGGTCGTGCAACAGGCCAGCACCGCCACGATGATCTTTCCGGTGACCCGCCTGATCGCCGAGCTCAGCCAGGGCACCACCCTGGTGGCCGGAACGGTGATCCTCACGGGCACCCCGGCGGGGGTGGGAGCCGGCCGCAAGCCGCCGCGCTTCCTGCGGGATGGCGATCTGGTGGAGGTGGAGATCAGCGGCGTGGGCCGCCTCAGCAACCCGGTGCGCAACCGGGGCTGAGACGGCCCAAGAAGCTCAATCGAAGCCGAGGAGGTCGAAGATCTCGCGATCCTTGAGCGACTCGGCATCCAGGGGCTTCACGTTCTCCAGCATCGACTGGGCCAGCCGCAGGTATTCGTTCTGCACGGCCTCCACCTCGGGGGTGGCTTCCATCTCGAAGATGGTGCACTTCTTGAGGCGGGAGCGCCGGATGGCGTCGAGGTCGGGGAAGTGGGCCATGGTCTTCATGCCCACCCGCTCGTTGAAGCGATCGATCTGGTCGGTGTCCTTGGAGCGGTTGGCCACCACGCCACCGAGCCGAACTTTGTAGTTCTTGGCCTTGGCCTGGATGGCGGCGATGATCCGATTCATGGCGAAGATCGAATCGAAATCATTCGCCGTCACGATCAGGCAGTAGTCGGCGTGCTGCAGCGGTGCGGCAAAGCCCCCACACACCACATCACCCAGCACATCAAAGATCACCACATCGGTGTCCTCGAGCAGGTGATGCTCCTTGAGCAACTTCACCGTCTGCCCGGTGACATAGCCACCACAACCGGTGCCCGCCGGTGGCCCACCGGATTCCACACACTGCACACCGTTGAAGCCTTCGAACACGAAATCTTCTGGCCGCAGTTCCTCGGTGTGGAAGTCCACGGTTTCGAGGATGTCGATCACCGTGGGCACCATCTGCTTGGTGAGCGTGAAGGTGCTGTCGTGCTTGGGATCGCAACCGATCTGAAGCACCCGCTTGCCGAGCTTGGAGAAGGCGGCCGACAGATTGGAGCTGGTGGTGCTCTTGCCGATGCCCCCTTTGCCATAGACGGCAATCACCAGGGCGCCTTCTTCAATCTGAAGACCAGCCTCCTGATGCACCTGAACACTGCCCTCGCCATCGGGACGGGTAAGCGTGGTGGTCATACAAACGAACCAAGGGCAAGGGGATGGCCCCAGCCAAAGCTGGAGCACGAGTCCATCTCCATCCAATCTCTCCGATGGCACCCCTGCAGGAGCTGGCGTGCAAAGCGAAACAGTCGGGGATTGGTGGATGCGGAATTGAACACAACCAGCCTAAGTAGCAATACCTGAGCAGGAATACTCAGTGCCAGTGGATGTGCCAATGGATGCGCCAGTGGATGTGCCAGTGCCTGACAGCACTCAGGGCCACGACTGGACCCAAATCCGAACACAAACCGACGAAACATCCGCATCATCGACTGAAATGCGCTTTGGCCTCATACAGCGCTTCGCTGTCAATCACTTCCAGGCCGCGCTCGCGGGCAAAGGCCTCCGTGTTCTTGCGCACCTTGCCGCGCACGAAGAAGGGAATCTTGGCCAGTTCAGCCTCACCTTCGGCGCTCCAGTGCAGGCCCAACACCGGCGCCGGATCTGAGCCGCCCAGCTCCCCCTGGGATGGAGCAGCGGCGGGGGGGCCATCGCCCAGGTGACTGCGGTGGCCATCCACGAATTCGAAGTCGTGGCGGAACATGCCGATCAGGTGTTCCTCCAGACCCATCATCAGCGGGTGCACCCAGCTGTCGAAGATCACGTTGGCCCCCTCCCACCCCATCTGTGGCGCGTAGCGGGCGGGCACATCCTGCACATGCAGCGGCACGCTGATCACCGCGCAGGGAATCCCCAGGCGCTTGGCGCTGTGGCGCTCCATTTGGGTGCCGAGCACCAACTCGGGTGCCGCCTCGGCGATGGCCGCCTCTACGGCGAGGTAGTCGTCGCTGATCAGGGCCTCCAGGCCCAGGTCCTTGGCGGCAGCACGCACCTCACGGGCCTGCTCGCGGCTGTAGCTGCCCAGGCCCACCACGGCGAAGCCCAGCTCACGGCTGGCGATGCGGGCGGCGGCGATGGCGTGGGTGGCGTCGCCAAAGATGAACACCCGCTTGCCGGTGAGGTAGGTGGAATCCACCGACCGGGAGTACCAGGGAAGCCGTGAACGGCGCTCCGCCGCACACACCCCATCGGGCCCAGGCTGCAGATCGGCCGGCAGCTCCAGATCCAGCAGCCCATGCAGCTCCCGCAGGAAGGCCACGGTGGCTCCGATGCCGATGGGCACCGTGCTGGCGCAGGCCATGCCGAACTGGCGCTCCAGCCAGCTGCAGAGGGTACCCGCCACCTCGGGGTAGAGGCAGACATTGGCATCGGCGCTGGGGATGCGCTGCAGGTCGGCGGGCCGCGCCGCCAGGGGGGCCACCACCGCCACATCGATGCCGTAGCCGGCCAGCAGCTGGGTCACCTCCCGCACGTCATCACGGCAGCGGAAGCCCAGCAGCGACGGCCCCAGCAGATTCACCCGCGGGCGTCGCCCTTCGGCGCGCCAGCGGCTGGGGTCGGGCTTGGGGCTACCGGGGGGCGGCAGCTGCGGCTTGAGCAGGTTGCGCACCAATTGGTAGAAGGTTTCGGCGGCACCCCAGTTCTCTTTCTTGGAGTAGGCGGGCAGCTCCAGGTTCACGATCGGCAGGTCGCCGAAGCCCATGCCGGCCGCTAGGGCACCGGGTTGGTCCTGGATCAGTTCCGCCGTGCAGCTCTCCCCAACGAGCAGCGCTTCGGGTTGGAAGCGCGCCACCGCATCGGCAATCGAGCGCTTCACCAGCTCGGCGGTGTCGCCCCCCAGGTCGCGGGCCTGGAACGTGGTGTACGTCACGGGCGGACGGCGATCCCGCCGCTCGATCATCGTGAACAGCAGATCGGCGTAGGTGTCCCCCTGGGGGGCATGCAGCACGTAGTGCACCCCCTCCATCGAGGCGGCGATGCGCATGGCCCCCACGTGGGGGGGGCCTTCATAGGTCCAGAGGGTGAGTTCCATCAGGCAAAGCTCAGGGCGGCGCGGCGGCGCAGGGGACGGGCAAACAACTCCGCCAGGTCCGCCGCCTGGTCGATGCCGTGGATGGGGCTGAACACCAACTCGATCGACCACTTGGTGGCCATGCCCTCGGCCTCCAGGGGGTTGGCCAGGCCCAGGCCGCAGACCACGAGGTCGGGCCGCTGGGCACGGACGCGCAGCAGCTGGTTCTCCACGTGCTGACCTTCGCTGATCTGAGTGCCGGCGGGCAGGAGCGCCAACTCCTCAGCCATCAACTGGCGATCCAGGTAAGGCGTGCCCACCTCCACCAGCTCCATGCCGCATTCACGGCTCAGGAACCGGGCCAGGGGGATCTCCAGCTGGGAATCGGGCAACAGGAAGAGCCGTTTCCCCGCCAACGTCTCCCGGAGCGGAGCCAAGGCCCGCCGGCCCCGCTCCACCAGCGGATCGAGCAGCTCCGCCACCCGCTCGGGGGGCACCCCGAAGGCGGCGGCCGCCGCGGCCATCCAGGCGTGGCTGCCCTCCACACCAAAGGGGTAGGGGGCGCGGATCAGGCTGGCGCCACGGTCGATCAGGGCCCGGGCTGTGCCGCTGAGAAACGGCTGCGCCAGCAGCAGCTGGGTGCCGGGGCCCACGCTGGGCAGCTCGGTGGAACGCCGCGGCGGCAGGCTCACCACCCGCTCGATGCCGAGCCGCTGGAACAGGCCGACCAGCCGATCCTCCACCGCATCGGCCAGGGTGCCCACGATCAGCAGCTGGCGCTCCTCCCCCTTGGGCATCAGCGGAATCAACGCCTGCAGGGCGCCGTCCTCCCCCTGGGTGAAGGTGGTTTCAATGCCGCTGCCGCTGTAGTTGAGCACCCGCACCTGGCCGCCGTGCTGGCGGTTGAGGCGCTCAGCGGCCTTGGCCAGATCGAGCTTGATCACCTCGCTGGGGCAGCTGCCCACCAGGAACAGGGTGCGGATCTCAGGGCGACGCTCCAGCAGCTGGGCCACCAGGCGATCCAGCTCCTCATTGGCATCCGCCAGACCGGCCAGGTCGCGCTCCCCGAGGATCGCGGTGCCGAAGCGGGGTTCGGCGAAGATCATCACCCCGGCGGCGCTCTGGATCAGGTGGGCGCAGGTGCGCGAGCCCACCACCAGGAAGAACGCATCGGGCATGCGCCGATGCAGCCACACGATCGAGGTGAGCCCGCAGAACACCTCCCGCTGGCCGCTCTCCCGCAGCGGCGGCGGCAGCTCTGGAGCAAGGGTGGTGGCCAAGGACGGCCTCCTGACACAAGGCACATCCCTGGCTAGCGCCGCTGGCCGGCGGCCGCCAACAGAGTGCTGATTGCCGTTGGGATTGGTGCGGCCGCCGTGTGGAATCGCGCACCGGCGCCCTAGCTGCCGGGCAGATTGCGCAGGGCTTCCTCGAGGCCGATCACCACCAGCAGCTCCCCCTCCTCCAGCACATGGGAGGCGGGCGGGTTCACCTGCAGCTGACCAGCGGGGCCGGCCGCCAACACGTTGACGTTGTAGTGCTTGCGCAGGTTGAGGTCGCGCAGGGTGTGGCCCACGAAGGCCTGGGGCACCTTGATCTCCTCGATGCAACTGCGGTCGTCGAGCCGCAGCTGTTCCAGCAGGTTGGGGCGCACCAGCTCCGTGCCCAGCCGCCGGCCCATCATCTTGGAGGGGAACACCACCCGATCGGCCCCCACCCGCTGCAGCATCTTCACGTGCAGGTCGCTGGTGGCGCGGGCGATCACCTGCTTCACGCGGGAGCCGGGGGCGTCCTTGCAGATCAGCGTGGCGGTGATGCTGGCCTCGATCGGCTCGCTCATGGCCACCACCACGGTCTCCAGGTCGAGCACGCCGGCGGCCCGCAGGGCCTCCTCATCGGTGCAGTCCACCACCCGGGCTTCGATGGCGGGATCGATCTGGCGCAATTCGTCGATGGCGCGCTGGCTGTTGTCCACCGCCAGCACCTCGGCGCCGGCGCGCAACAGCTCGGCGCACACGGAAGAGCCGAAGCGCCCCACCCCGATCACCGCGAAGCCGCCGCGACCGGCGCCCGCTTCACCACTCCACTGCCACCACTGCGTCATCGCCTTGCTCCTGAACCGCCCTGGCTGGGGGGCACCGTTCTAAACGTAGAGGTCCTCACGGGGATAGCCCACCCGGGCCTGGGGGCGGCTGCCATAGAGGGCCGACAGCAGCAGCAGGATGCCGATCCGCCCCACGAACATCCCCACCATCAGCACCAACTGGCCCCAGCGGTTGAGGTTGGCCGTGACCCCCAGATCCAGGCCCACGGTGCCGAAGGCGGACACACAGGTGAACAACTTCTCCAGGAAGCTGTAGCTCTGGTGGCCCGGCAAGCCCTCGGCGGTGGGGCCGATGCCCAGCAGCAGAGCCATCAACACCACGAACAACAGCGACGCCAGGGTGACCCCCACGGCGCGCAGCACCGTGGAATCGGGGATCTGACGGCGATGCAAGAGCACATCGCTGCGGCCCTCCAGGGTGGAGCGGGTGGCCCCCATCAGGATCGCGAAGGTGGTGGTTTTGATGCCGCCACCGGTGCCGCCTGGGCTGGCGCCGATGAACATCAGCAGGATCATCAGCAGCAGGCCCGCATCGGTGATCGTTTCCGCCGTGAGCGGAATCGTGTTGAAGCCGGCGGTGCGGGTGGTGATCGACTGGAACAGGGTGATCTGCAGCTTCTGCCAGAGCTGGAGATTGCCCAGGGCATTGGCTTCGTAGCCGAAGTGCTCGGTCACAAGCAGCCCCAGGCAGCCCAGCACGATCAGCAGCACCGTGGTGCGCAGCACCAGGCGGGTGTGCAGGCTCAGGCGCCGCAGCCGCTGCAAGCGCAGGCGGTTGACCCAGAGGTCATTGATCACCCGCCAGCCGATGCCGCCGATCACGATCATGGAGGCGATCACCCCATTGACCACGGGGTTGTCTCGGTAGTCGACCAGGTTGTCTTCCCAGAGCCCGAAGCCGGCGTTGTTGTAGGCGCTGATCACGTGAAACAGTGATGCCCATAGGCGCTGCAGCGGATTGCTGATGTCGGTGAAGCCGAAGGTGTAGAGGGTCACCGCCCCCAGGCCCATCACACAGAAGGCCGTCACCAGGATGCTGTTGAAGGTGGGGCCGATGCCGCCCACGCCGAATTCATCGAGGGCACGGCCCCTGTCGAGCCGATGGCGCAGGCCCGAGCGCCCCTGCACGAAGCCCTGCAAAAAGGTGGTGATCGCCATCAGGCCCAGGCCGCCGGTGACGATCAGGCCCGCCAGCACCACCTGGCCCAGCAGGGTGAGGTCGCGGTCGACCACGATGATCGAGAGGCCGGTCACCGTGATCGCCGAGGTGACGGTGAACAGCGCCTGCCAGAGGCCCACGGCGTCGGTGGAGCAGAGGGGTGAGGCCAGCAGAAACGTGCCCACCAGGATCACCAGCAGACCGGTGACCACGGTGAACTGGGGCACCGTGAGCTGATGGCGCCACTGCTGCAGGGCCTTGAGGGGATTGGCTGGGCTGGCGGAGCTCATCCGGCCGGGCTGGGTGGAATCCAGGAACCGTAGGTATGGTCCGGTCCAAGACGCAGCATTCCAGCCCCCATGAACCCAATCGTTGTGCTCACCGTCCTGGCGGCGGTGATCCTGGTGGGTTCAGCGATCGCCACGGGGGTGGAGGCGGCGATCCTCACCGTCGGTCCGATCCAAGTGCATACCCTCACCCAGCAACGGGTGCCGGGATCACGGGCCCTGGAGCGGATCAAGGCCCGGCCGGGCCGAGCCTTGGCCCTGCTGGTGGTGGCCAACAACCTGTTCAACATCTCCGGCTCGATGCTGCTGGGGGCTAAGGCCGATGAGGTGTTTCACACCAGCTACGGCGGCGCTGCCGGCCTGATCGCCTTCAACGCGCTGTTCACGGTGCTGGTGATCCTGTTCGCCGAGATCCTGCCCAAGGCGATCGGCAGCAGCTTTGCCATGCCGATCAGCCTGGTGAGTGCCCGGGTGCTGTTGCTGGTGGAACGGCTCACCCTGCCCTTACTGCTGCTGCTGGAGAAGCTGATGCCGGCGATCACCGCCGAGGCGGAGCTCACCACCAATGAGCGGGAGATTCACCTGATGGCGCGGCTCGGCTCCCAGCAGGGGCAGATCGAGGCGGATGAGGCCGCAATGATCGGCAAGGTGTTCGCCCTCAACGACCTCACCGCCCGCGATCTGATGACCTCCCGGGTGGCCACCCCCTCCCTGGCAGGGGACGCCAGCCTGGAGACGGTGCGCCAGGAGATCCTGGAGGCCCCGGAGGACGCCTGGTGGGTGGTGCTGGGCCAGGAGGTGGATGAGGTGCTGGGGGTGCAGAGCCGTGAGGAGGCCCTCGAAGAACTGCTGCGGGGCCATGGCCACAAGCTGGTGAGCGAGCTGTGCGATCCGCCGCAGTACGTGCCGGAGATGATCCGGGCCGATCGCCTACTCACCACCTTCCGCCGCGGCGATCGCACCTCAGTGCGGGTGGTGGTGGATGAATTCGGCGCCTTCGTGGGGCTGGTGAGTGCCGCCGACATCCTTGGCGTGCTGGCGGGCTGGAAGCGCCTGCCCAACGGCAGCACGGAACCGCAGGCCTAGGCGTTGCGATGCCGCCGGCGCTGGCGCCGCTTGAGCATCCACCAGTAGCCGCCGCCCAGCAGCAGGGCACTGATCACCCCCACCAGGGTGGACCCCAGCATCAGGCGGCTGGTGAAGGCGAGGCCCAGGTCCCACAGGCCCTGCTCCTGCACCTGCTGCAGGGAGGGGAAGCCCGGGCCTGGCCCCATCAGCCAGCTGCCCACCTGGTAGTTGAACCAGTAGAGGGGCAAGGAGGTGATCGGGTTGCTGATCCAGGTGCCGGCGGCCGCCAGCAGATGGTTGCCGCGCACCAGGCTGGCCAGCCCCACCCCCAGCACGATCTGTAGGCCGAAGAAGGGATAGCAACCGGTGAACACCCCGGCGGCCAGGCCGCGGGCCCGTTGGCCGTGGCTGCCCTCGTGGTGCCAGAGCCACAGCAACCGCTGCCGCAGCCAGCGCAGCCAGGTTTGAGTGCGGCGGGGGCGACGCCCCATGGCAAACCTCAGAGGCCGAAGTAGCGGCAGATTAGGAAGGGCACGATCAGGGCCAGGCCGATGGTGAGCGGCGCCCCATAACGGGCCATGTCGAGGAAGCGATAGCGACCGGGGCCATAGACCATCAAGTTGGTCTGGTAGCCGATGGGCGTGAGGAAGCTCTGGCTGGCGGCGATGGTGATCGCAAAGATGAACGCCATTGGCGGCAGGTTGAGCCCCTGGGCGATGGCGGTGGCGATCGGCATCAGCAGCACCACCGTGGTGCCGTTGCTGAGGGCTTCGGTGAACAGCTGAGCCAGCACGAACACCACCAGCAGTACGCCATAGGCAGGCCAGCCCTGCAGGCCATGCAGCAGATCGGTGGCCAGGGCCTGGGCGAGGCCGGTTTTCTGCATGGCAGCGCTGAAACAGGAGAGGGAGCCCAGCAGCAGGATCACGTCCCAGCGGATCGAACGCTGCAGCTCCCCGGGGCGCAGGCAGCCGGTGGCCACCATGATCACCACCGCCAACAGCACCGCCGCCATCAGGTTGAGCAGCTTGAACAGCGGCAGGATGATCACCAGGGCAGCCACCAGCACCGCCACCCCCTTGCGGCTGGTGGTGGGCATGTCCTTCTCCAGCTCATCCAGCAGCACCAGGTCGTTGTTGGCCTGCAGGCCGCGGATGGCATCGAGGGGGGCCTGCAGCAGCAGCACATCGCCGGCCTGCAGCACCACGCGGCCCAACAGCTCCCGCAGCACCTGGTTGCCCCGGCGCACCGCCAGCAGGGTGGCGTTGTAGCGCTGGCGAAAGCGCAGATCACGCACGCTGGTGCCGGTGATGGTGGAGCCGTTGGGCAGCAGCACCTCCACCACCCGCATCGGGGAGTCGATCCCACCAGTCAATTCGCGCACATCCTTGTCCTCGTCGCCGACGGCGGCCAGGGTCACGGTGTGCTCCTGCTGCAGGCGCAGCAGGTTTTCACGGTTGCAGCGCAGCAGCAGGCGATCACCGGCCTGGAGGGTGACATCCGCCAGGGGGGCGCTGAGGGTCTGATCACCGCGGTGCAGCTCCAGGGCGTCGATGTCGAAGCGGCGCTGCAGGCGGCTGCGGTGCAGCGACTGCCCCACCAGCTCAGATCCTTCCGGGATCAGCACATCGGTGAGGTAACCCTCCCGGGCCAGGGAGCCCAGCAGATCGCCGTCATCGAGGCCACGATCGGGCAGCAGGCGATCGGAGGCCCAGAGCATGTAGAGGCTGCCCAACAGCCACACGGGCACGCCGATGGCGGTGAAGCTGAACAGCTCCAGCGGGCCGAAACCCAGCTGGCGACTGACATCACTGGCCAGCAGGTTGGTGGAGGTGCCCAGCAGCGAGATGGTGCCCCCCAGCACCGTGGCGAACGACAGCGGCAGCAGCACCTTGGAGGGCGACACGCCGCGGCGATGGCACCAGCTCTCCACCACCGGCAGCAGGGTGGCCACGATCGGCGTATTGGGGATGAAGCCCGAAATGGGCGCCACCACCCCCACCATCAGGGTGATCATCCGCTGAGGGGTGCGCACGGCATCGCTGGCGATCAGGGCCCGCAGGCGATCCAGACCGCCGCTGCGGAACAGGCCCGCCGACAGGGCAAACAGACCCATCAGCGTGATCAGAGCCGGGCTGCCGAAGCCCTGCACCGCCTCATCGGGCTTGAGCACCTTGCAGGCCACCAGAAGCGCCGCCGCCAGCAGACCCGTGACCTCCGGCGCCAGCCAGCCGGTGACGAACAGCACGATCGCCAGCGCAAAGATCACCAGAGTGAGCAAGCCCTGGGGCTGGGAGGCGGCGGCGAGGAAGGCCTCCATAACGGGCGGCAGCAACGACGCAGCCATAATACACCGGTGAACTGATCGGATTTACGGAATTAGCGCCGGATTCAGGCCTGCGGCCGCCAAAAACCGAGCCCATGCCAGGCGCTTGGGGCAAAAGCCAATTCCACACCGTGTTGCCGGGGATTGTCTGGCACACTGGGGCAGTGCCGCGCCACCCCCCCTTGGGCTTCGCCGCCAAAACCACCTACGGCCTATTGGCCCTGATGGAGCTGGCCGGGGTGGAGGCCAGCGGCGAGCGGCTGCAGGTGGCGGAGATCGCCGCCCGCCAGGGCATCCCAGAGCGCTACCTCGAGCAAATGATGGCCAGCCTGCGCCGGTCTGGCCTGCTGCGCAGCAGCCGCGGCCCCCGGGGGGGCTACCAACTGGCGCGGCCGGCGGCCGCCATCAGCCTGGCGGAGGTGGTGGAGTGCCTGGAGGGTGATGGCGAGCCCAACGGCGCCCCCGGCGGCGGCGCCAGCCCGGAGCTGCAGGTGCTGCAGGAGCTCTCCGGCAGCCTGCGCCAGCAGCGCCTGGAGCGGCTGCAGCACACCAGCCTGACCCAGCTGCTGGAGCAGCGGGATGCCCTGCAACAGGCCCAGGCGATGTATTTCATCTGAGGGCGAGGGCCCGATGGGGCGCCCCACGGGCAGGCAAGCTCGAGAGAGCGAGAAACCCCAATGTCCTCCCTGCTGCGCTATGGGCGCTACGTGCGCTTCCCGCTGATCTGCTGCGCCATCGGCCTAGTGGCCGTGTTCAGTAGCCACGGCGGCCTCAGCCCCGCCGGCCTGCAGGCCACCTGGATCACCTTGGTGCTGCTGGCCCTGGAGATCAGCCTCTCCTTCGACAACGCCGTGGTGAACGCCCGCGTGCTGGAGCA
>JBEIQU010000018.1:0-14416 GCA_040376355.1 Prochloraceae cyanobacterium
GGTGGCCTCGATTGCCCGCCAGATGGTGACGCGCTTCGGCATGAGCGAAGTGGGCCAGCTCTCGCTGGAGGCAGGCAACCAGGAGGTGTTCCTCGGCCGCGACCTGATGACCCGCAGCGATGGCTCCGATGCCACCGCCGCCCGCGTGGATGCCGCCGTTCGCCAGATCGTGCAGAACTGCTACGCTGAAACCGTGCAGCTGGTGGCCGCCCACCGTGCCTGCATGGACCGGGTGGTGGAGGTGTTGATCGAGAAGGAGAGCCTGGATGGCGATGAATTCCGGGCCATCGTGGGCGAATTCACCGCCGTGCCGGAGAAGGAGCGCTTCTCGCCCTTCCTCAGCGCTGATGGTGAGGTGAAGCACGAGAGCGCTGCAGAGACCGCAGCCGAGACCGCCAAGGCCTGAACTGCGGGGGCATTCTCTGGGGATTGCAGGCAACCTGGGCGAGCTAACGGGCAGCCCGTTGGCCGCGGCAGCGATCCGAGCAATAGATCACTGCATCCCAAACGTCCGACCACTTGCGACGCCATGCAAACGGTCTGCCACAGACAGGGCAGACCTTGCTGGGTCGTTGGCTAGGGGGGAGACCCTTGCCACCGCTGGCACCGCCGGCCTGACCGCGACCGCGCCCCAAATCAGACGGCGCGGACGGGGCGCTTATCAATCACTTTGTCGATCAGTCCGTATTCCACAGCTTCCGCCGGGGACATAAAGAAGTCGCGGTCGGTGTCTTCCTCGATGCGGGTGAGGGGTTGGCCGGTGCGATCCGAGAGCTCCTGGTTGAGCTTTTTCTTCAGGTAGAGGATTTCATCGGCCTGAATGCGGATGTCGCTGGCCTGACCACGGGCGCCGCCGAGGGGCTGGTGAATCATGATCCGCGAGTGGGTCAGGCTGCTGCGCTTGCCCTTGGTGCCGGCACAGAGCAGGAAGGCGCCCATGGAGGCGGCCAGGCCCACGCACACGGTCTGCACGTCGGGCTTGATGTGCTGCATGGTGTCAAAGATCCCCAAGCCGTCGTACACCGATCCCCCTGGGGAATTGATGTACAAAAAGATGTCCTTCTCCGGGTCCTCCGCTTCGAGGAACAGCAGCTGGGCCACGATCCGGTTGGCGGATTCGGCGGTGACAGGCTCCCCGAGGAAGATGATCCGCTCGCGCAACAGCCGGGAATAGATGTCGAAGGCGCGCTCGCCCCGTCCGGACTCCTCAATCACGATTGGGATCACGGTCACGGGGGAAGCGGCAGTTGGGCGGATCCTACTGAGCTTGAGCCGGGCCGAGCGTTCTCAGCGAGCTAGGGTCGCCCCACTTCGCCACCTCCAGCGTGGGCGCCAGCCTCACCGTTGCCGACAGCAAGCGGGCCTTTCACACCGCCTTCCCGCACGTGATCGCCCCGCTGTACCGGCGGCTGGTGGATGAACTGCTGGTGGAACTGCACCTGCTCAGCCATCAGCAGGGCTTTCAGTCCGACGGACTGTTTGCGGTGGGGCTGACCCAGGTGTTCGACAGCTTTTCCAAGGGCTACAAGCCTGACCAGCAGCGCGAGCCCCTGTTCACGGCCCTCTGCAGCGCCACGGGGTTTGACGCAGGCCAGCTGCGCAGCCGTGCCGCCGAGGCGGTGGCCCAGGTGGGCCGCCACAACCTCGAGGAGGTGAAGGGTTGGCTGTCCAACCAGGGGGCAGGGGCCCCGGCCCCCATTTCTGGATTGCTCCAAGGCGTGCAGCGCCCTGATTTCCACTACTCGCGCCTGGTGGCCGTGGGGTTGTTGAGCCTGCTCCAACGCGCCCAGGGGGCCGAGGCATTGGAGCCGCAGGCCCTGCGCAGCGCCGCCCATGACATCGGCGACGCCATGGGGTTGATCAAGGATCGCGTCGACAAGGACCTGAGCCTCTACGCCAGCAACATCGAAAAGATGAGCCAGGCGGTGGAACTGATGGAAGAAACCGTGGCTGCCGAGCGCCGGCGCCGCGAACGGGCAGTCGAGGCGGCCCCGGGCAACTAACGCAACTGCAAGCGGCCGCTGAGGCTGCTTTGGCTGTCACCGCCGGCGCCACCCCGCTCCAGGCGGCCCTGGAGCTGCAGGCTCTGGGCGCGCTGAACCACCAGGGGCAACGACTCCGGCAGCAACCCAACCTCAGCCATGGCCCTGGGACGCAGCTGCAGGTGCCAATCCAGATCCCCTTGGGAGACCTGATTGGGCTGCCGCGTCGGCACGGGGCCGAGGAACCAGAGCAGGCGGCGGGTCGCTAACCAACGCCAGCCCCCCACCACCGTGCCGTCGGGCCGGTTCCAGGTGGTGAGCCGTGGCAGGGGCTGGCGGCGCTCCAATCCCTGGCGCTCCAGGCTGCGGCTGAGATCCGCGAGCCAGCGATCCCAAAAAATCCGATCGGGGGGAAGGTCCGTCAGCAGCACCAAGCCGGCACGGAAGGGCCCAGCCGGCTGCTGGTGCAGCTCCAGCACAAATGGAGCCGTCCTGAGTCGGCGCAACTGCTCGGGTCCGAGGCCATAGCGCTCCGCCAGGGTGGTCCGCAGCAGGCCGCTGGCGCCGAGGCCCCGCAACAGCAGATCCAGACGGGTGCCCTGCAGCACTAACAGCTGCGAAGCCGGGAGCTGGAGACTGACCGGGGGGGCCAGCCAAGCTGGGGCTCCGGTGAGGGTCCCGGCGCTGGCATCGGCTTCGCCGCTCACCACCAGGCTGCCGGCATCACTGCTGAGTTGCAGACATCCCTGTTGCAGGAGCGCGGATAGGGGGGCGACGGGGCCCAACATCTGAGCCAGGGCTAGGCCGTTCCAGTGAACAGCGGTGCGTTGCAGCAGGGTGGCTGTGCAGCGCTGCTCCAAGCCGCGGGAGGGCCTGCGCTGCAGGGTGAGCTGCTGTTCCAGCAGTTGCCGGGCCAAGGGGCTGGGGGCCATCACCAACAGGTCGTCCACCACCAGGGCATCGCGGGGTGGAGGCTGGGCCGTGGCGGCGGGCATCACCAGGTAGCTGCCGGCGTCGCCATGGGGGCCCCAGAACTGCCACCACAGGCGACGCTGGCGTGCCCACAGGGCCTGGGCCCGCTGTGGGCCCAGGCGCTCCAACCAGAGGGGAGGCGGAGGGTCGCTGGGCCGTGCGGCAAAGCTCTGCAGCAGGGCCGCTTCCGCCTGCAAGCGATCGAGGCCTGTCGCCAGGCGCCGCGGGAACAGGCCCAACAGCAGAGCCGGCAGGGCCAGCAACAGCAGCAACGGCGCCAGGGTGTTGCGGAGGGGCTCGACCTCACGCCGCAAGGCTAGGGGCAGCTGTGGGACCAGGCGGGTCAGGGGCATGGGGCGGACCCGATCTCGCCATAGAGGGTGGAGCGTTGCGCCACCGGGCGTCCCAGGCTGCGGGCCGCAGCCGCCAGGTCGTCTGGGGTTTGAGAGGTGCCCCCTTGGGCTCCGGCCATGCTGGTGATGGTCTCCTCCATCAGGGTGCCCCCCAGGTCGTTGCAGCCCCAGCGCAGGGCCTCGGTGGCCCCGGCAAGGGTGAGCTTGACCCAGCTGGGTTGGTGGTTCACCAGCCAGCGGTCGAGCAACAGGCGGGCCTGGGCCGTGAGGGTGAGCATGGCGGTGCGATCGGGCTGGTCACGGCCCACCCGCTGGCGCAGGGCAGCAGGGGCCTGGGCACCGATGAAGGGCAGCAGCACGAACTCGCTGAAACCGCTGACCTGATGCTGCCAGGCGGCTTGCTGCAGGGCCACCAAAGTGAGTAGATGGGCGGCGCGATCAGCCGGCTGCTCCAGATGGCCGGCCATCAGGGTGGCCGTGCTGGCCAAGCCGCTGCGATGCACCTGCAACACCACGCCACACCACTGGCGGGCACTGAGCTTTTCCGGGCAGAGTTGCCGACGCACCGACTCACTCAGCACCTCGGCGGCGGTGCCGGGGACCGACCCCAGACCGGCGGCCATCAGCCCATCGATCACCGCCTGGAGCGGCCGTTGGTCCTGTTCAGCGATGAACAGCAGCTCCTGGGGGGAGAAGGCATGCAGATGCAGGCCGGGGGCGGCCGCCTGAAGGGCCCGCAGCAAGGCCTGGTAGTAGCGGAGGCTGGAGCCCTCCAACCGCGCGTCCGGGTTGAGTCCCCCTTGGATGCAGAGCTCGGTGGCCCCCGCCGCGACGGCCAGGGACGCGCGCACCTGCAGGGTTTCGAAGCTGTGCCAGAACGCCCCCTCCTGGCCTGCATCCCGGCGAAAGGCACAAAAGCTGCAGTGCTGGAGGCAGTGGTTGGTGAAATTGAGATTGCGGTTCACCACATAGGTGACCCGTTCCCCCACAAGCTGCTGACGGCGCTCATCAGCCAACGGACGCAGAGCCCCGTCGGCGGGCTGGTGCAGCAGCCTGGAGGCCAGGGCCCAGGATTCAGAGCTGCCAGGGTCGGATGTCAGGGCGCCCTGCAGATTCTCCTGCAGCTCTGCGGTCCAACCGGCACAACCAACAACCCGCGGCGGGTTGGATCGGGGAGGAATGAGGCAGCGATCGGCCTGACGCCAGGCCCAGGGTTCGATCCACGCCGCCGGATCGCTCACCGGCGCCGGCGACCCGGGGTGGACACGGGCTGCTGCCGGCGACGGCGGTCTCGCCACTCGACCGTGGAGAGATAGATCACACCACCGCTGACAAACACCAGCAGAGCGGCGGCCAGGATGGCCAACAGATTGTTGAGCCCGAGGCCAAGGGGAAGGCCTAGGGCGGAGGAATCGAATGCACTCACCGGGTCAGGGGCGACCCCCAGGGGCCTCGGAGTTGAGCTCAGAAGTTGATGCTGCCGTCACCGTTGCGGCCCCACACCACCATGGCGATCGAGAAGGTGAAGGTGGCGCAGAGAGCGGCCCAACCCACGGTGATCAGCATGGCGGTGCAAACGTGTTGCCGGCACTTTAACCAGCGTCGGGCGGCAGACTGGGGTTCGCTTCCAGGCTTGTCATCCGATGGGTTCGTCCGGTCAGACGCTGCTCGATCGCCAGCGCCTGCAGGTGCCCTACCCCAATGGTCGGGTGATCGTGCTCGATGACGACCACAACACCTTTCAACATGTGGTGGAGGTGCTTGTTCGCCACTTGCCCGGCATGAGCCCGGACCAGGCCTGGGAGCTGGCCCATCAAATCGATGGCCAAGGGTCCGCGGTGGTGTGGAGCGGTCCGCTGGAGCAGGCAGAGCTGTATCACCAACAGCTGGGGGCCGAGGGCCTCACGATGGCCCCGGTGGAACGCTGCTGATCAGGCCAGCCGGCGGTGCTCCAGCAGTTCGAACAAAGGTTGGGTGCGCAGACGGTTCTGCTCCGCCTCGAGCACGAAGCTGAGAATGCGCCCAGAACACACCGCCAGACCCCTCAGCCGTTGGGCATCGGAGTGACGCACGCTCACCAGCTGGGCCTCCGGGCCCAGTTCATCGCGCAGTCGATCGAGCAATTGGGGGTGGCGGGCGTGGTCCTGCGGGGCGGCCATGGGCTCAGCCGAGGGAGCAATGGTCTAGCAGTCTTCCTTAGGGTTGACGAACCTGCCCCCATCCCGCAGCCATGGGCCGGCTGGTGATCACCCACAGCACCTACCTGGAGGGGCTGATCCCGCTGCTCAAACAGCTGGTGAAGGATCCGGCCATCGACACGATCACCCCCGCCGTGATCGCCCGCGTGCGGGGCCGGGCACCCGAGCTGCGGCTGCGGGTCTCAACCCCCATCAGCGGCGGATGGAAACTGGTGGCTCGCCGCGGCAGCAGCGCCCAGGAGGTGTTCGTGGTCACCGGCCTGGGGGCCCCGGAGCTGGAGGAGCGCATCGCCACCCTGGTGGGCAGCAAGGGAAAAGGGTGAACCGCTGTGCCGTTCTGCCCCAGATTCCGACCTGGATAAACCAGAAGGGGAGTCAGAGCGGAGATTCGTTTCCGGCTACGGGGCCGGTTTACGGCACTGTCGCGACAGACGCCCCAAGTCGAAAAGGGAGTCAGATCAGAAAACTGTAGAAGGCAGTGACCAACACAGCAGTCCGAAGAAATCCTAGGCCCCTTGGACCGAATCAGAGGCGCTGGAGGCGGAAGGAGGCAGGGGCCAGATGCGGCGGATCTCCTCCAGCCGCTGCATGGCCTCCAGGCGGCGGGCATGGGGATCCTGCTGCTCCAGCAGCACCGTGGCATGACCCAGCTTGCGGCCCACGCTGGAGCCCTGCTTGCCATACCAATGGATATGCAGCTGTGGCAGCGCTTGCAGGGCGGCCCGCTGCTGGGGGTAATCCGCGTCGGGGTGGTCGGGGCTGCGGTCGTCAAAGCCCAGCAGGTTCACCATCAAGGCACCGGGAACCTGCAGCTGAGGTTCGCCGGCACGGGCTCCCCCCACCGTGAGCAGCTGCAGGTCGAACTGGCTCAGATTGCAGGCCTCAATGGAGTAGTGGCCGGAATTGTGGGTGCGAGGCGCCAGTTCATTCACCAGCAGACCCAGGGGTCCATAGAAGAACTCGATCGACAACACCCCCACGTAATCAAGGGCCGTGAGCAGGGACGCCGCCACATTGCGGGCCCGTTGCTGCAGGGCATGGCTGGCCTCCACCGGTGCCAGCACCCAGTCACACACCTGCTGGTGCTGATGGGTCTGCACCAGGGGGAGACAGACCACTTCGCCGGCCTGATCGCGCGCGGCCACCAGGGCAAGCTCCTGCTCGAAGACCACGAACTCTTCGACGATCCAGTCAGCGGGGTTCACCTGCTCCAGGAGGGTCTGCAGGTCGGCCTCGGAGCGGAGTACCGCGGTGCCCCGGCCGTCGTAGCCACCGCTGGCGAGCTTGGCCATCAGCGGATAGGCAAAGCCCTCCGGCAAACCTGGGGACGTGACCGTGGAAGGGGATGCCGGGGAGGAGGTGGAGTCGCCGGAGCTCGCGGCGCCCGGCTCCGTTGGACTGGTGCCCTCCCCAGCCGGCGCTGGCGACTCGCCACCTGGGCTAGAGCGGAGCTGATCCAGCCCAAACCAGCGGGGGCAGGGAAGATGCAACCGCTGCAGCAGGTCCCGTTGGCTGCGCTTGCACACCAGGGGGCGCAGGGCCTCGAGGCTGGGCAGGAAACAGACGCCATCGGCGGCCAGGGGCGCAAGGGCCTCCAGATCGAGCCATTCGTTCTCGAAGCTGATGGCCAAGCATTGCTGGGCCAACTGGCGGGTGGCGGCGGCGTCGCGCACGTCGGCCTGCACCACGCGGCTGGCCAGGGCCACGGCCGGGTCATGGGGGTTGGGGGTCTGCACCACCAGGTCCACCCCGCGGCGCTGGGCCGCCTCGGCGAGCATCCAGGCCAACTGGCCGCCACCGACGATGCCGATGGCCCCCGGGAGTGTCGGCGCCGCGCCCATGGCCCCAGCCACGCAATCAATCAATGTCGCATTCAGGCCAGGGATTTGTCTCCGGCAAAGGCAAAGCGCACCAGGCTCAGTAACAAGACGATCACGAACAGGGCCAGGCCGACGGTGCAGGCGTAGCTGATCTCCAGCTCGGCGAACGCCTGGTCATACACGTAATACACCAGGGTTTTGGTCGCATCGGCAGGCCCCCCCTGGGTCATCAGGTACACCTCCTCAAACACCTTGGTGGCGGCGATGGCGGAGATCACGGCCACCAGGGTCACGTAGGGGCGCAGCAGGGGCAGCGTGATGTCGAGGTGTTTGCGCCATCCCTCACTGCCATCCAGTTCGGCGGCTTCGTAGAGGTCGGTGGGGATGCCCTGGAGGCCGGCCAGGAAGATCACCATGTAATAGCCAAGCCCCTTCCAGAGGGTCACCACCATCACCGAAGGCAGGGCCAGCAGCGGGTTGGTCAGGAAGCCGATGGGCTGGAAGCGGTCGCCGATCAAGGCGCTGAGCCAACCGTCGCGCGTCAGCACGCTCAGCCAGCCGTTGATCAGGCCGGTTTCGGCGTAGAGCCAGCGAAAGGCGATGGCCGCCACCACAATCGACACCAGCACCGGTGTGTAGAACGCGGCACGGAACCAGTGAATGCCGGGTAACTGGCGATTCACCAGCACCGCCAGCAGCAGGGAGCCCAGCACCACCGGTGGCACCACCCCCACCAGGTACAGGAGGGTGGTGCCGAGCACCTTGAAGAACATCGGATCGGCCAGCAGGCGCCGGATGTTGGCCAGGCCCACGAAGCGCAGCGGCTCGCTCACATCCAGACCGCTCTGGGTGAAGCTCATCACCAGGGCCATGGCGGCCGGGATCAGCACCGACAGGCAGATCAGCAGCAGTCCGGGTGCCAGAAACCCCCAGGCGGTGGCGGAGCGTGGGGCGGACTGGGGCAAGGCGGCGAGCGGCAGGGCAGCCACGGCATTCTGGGAGATCCAGCCGCCTCAGCCAGCCCCCGTGGATCCACAAGTGGTGCTGCAGCAGGTGTTCGGTTACCCCAGCTTCCGTGGCCCCCAGGAGGCCATCGTGCGCCATGTGGTCGGCGGTGGCTCGGCGCTGGTGCTGATGCCCACCGGTGGCGGCAAATCCCTCTGTTATCAAGTGCCGGCCCTCTGCATGCCGGGCCTCACGGTGGTGGTCTCACCCCTGATTGCCCTGATGCAGGACCAGGTGGCCGCCCTGCAGCAGGCGGGGGTGGCGGCGGAGGGATTGCATTCCGCCCTGGACCCCCAGCAGGCCGCCCACGTCTGGTCGCAGCTGCAACGGCAGGAGCTGAAGTTGCTGTACGTCTCACCGGAGCGGTTGCTGGCGGGGGACCTGCTGGAGCAGCTGGGGTCGCGGGTGAGCCTGTTCGCCATCGATGAAGCCCACTGCGTCTCCCAGTGGGGACATGACTTTCGGCCTGAGTACCGCCAGCTCGACCAGCTGGCCCAGCGCTTCCCGGCGGTGCCGCGGCTGGCGCTCACCGCCACCGCCGACCCCCGCACCCGGGAGGACATCCGCGAGCGGTTGGGCCTGCAGGCGGACCAGGTGTTCCTGGCCAGCTTTGATCGCCCCAACATCCGCTACCTGCTGCGCAGCAAGCAGCAACCACGGGAGCAGTTGCTCTCCTTTCTGGAGGAGCAGCGCGGATCAGCGGGGATCGTCTACGCCCGGTCGCGATCACGGGTGGATCAGCTCACCGCCGTGCTGAGGGAGGCGGGCTACCCGGCGGTGGCGTATCACGCCGGGCTTGAGTCGGAGGTGCGTCGCCAAGCCCTGGAGGCGTTCCGCCTCGGCAGTGATGTGGTGGTGGTGGCCACGATCGCCTTCGGGATGGGCATCGACAAACCCGATGTGCGGTTCGTCGCCCATGTGGATCTGCCCAAGAGCCTCGAGGCCTACTACCAGGAAACCGGCCGTGCCGGCCGCGATGGGCTGCCCGCCGTGGCCTGGATGGTGCATGGCCCGGGGGACATCCCCCAGCTGCGGCGCTTCATCGACGACTCCGCCGCCGCGCCGGAGCAGAAACGGATTGAGCACGGCAAGCTCGAGGCTCTGATCGCCTACAGCGAAGCGGCCGGTTGTCGCCGGCAGGTGCTGTTGCGCCACTTCGGTGAAACCCTGGCGGAGCCCTGTGGCAACTGCGACGGCTGCCTGGAGCCGCAACGCCGGCAGGATTGCCGGGTGGCGGTGCAGAAAGTTCTGTCCACGGTGTTCCGCACGGGGCAGCGCTTCGGTGCGGCCCACATCGTTGACGTGCTGTTGGGGGCCAACAGCGAGCGGTTACGCAGCCTGGGTCACGACCAGCTGAGCGTGTTCGGCATCGGCAGCGAGTTGGATCGCAACCAGTGGCGGGCCGTAATCCGGCAGCTGCAGAGCCGCGACGTGCTGGTGTCACCGGCGGAGGCTCGCGGCGGCCTGAGTTTCGGAGCAGATGCCCTGGTGCGCCCCCTGTTGCGCGGCGAGGAGCCGGTGGACCTGGCACTGCCGGATCCGACGCCAACGGGGCGGCGCAACCGGCGCGCCGCCAACGGGGCGGCTGCTGAAGCCCCTGGGGTGGCGATCGATCCGGGGAACCCGCTGCTGGCGGCCCTGAAGGCCTGGCGGCTGGCCCAGGCCCGGGAGCAGGGGGTGCCGCCCTATGTGGTGTTCCACGACCGCACCCTGCATGAACTCACGGCCCAACGGCCCGTCAGCCTGGAGCAGCTCTCCGCGGTGGGGGGCATTGGTCGCGCCAAGCTCGAGCGCTACGGCGAGGCCCTGCTGCAGGTGTTGACGGACAGGGACCTCTAGCCTCAGCCCACGCCAGTTCGCCACGGCCATGACGGTCTCGCCGGTCACCCCCAACGCCCTGCGCAGCATCCCGGTGCAGCTGAGCACCCATCCCTATCCGATCGTGATCGGTGACGGCGCCCTGGGGTACCTCGGGGCCCAGGTGCAGGCCCAGGGCTTCAAGGCCGGCACCAAAGTGCTGGTGGTCACCAATCCCGTGGTGAACGGCCACTACGGCGCCACGGCCCTGGCAAGCCTGCGGGCAGCGGGATACGACGCTTACCTCTTGGAGATTGACGCCGGGGAGGACCAGAAGACCCCGGCGACGGTCGCCCTGATCCATGACGCCGCCTTCGCCCAGAAGCTGGAACGCGGCTCCCTGATCGTGGCCCTGGGTGGTGGCGTGGTGGGCGACATGGCGGGCTTCGCAGCCGCCAGCTGGCTCCGGGGCATCGCCGTGGTGCAGGTGCCGACGACCCTGCTGGCCATGGTGGATGCCGCCATCGGCGGCAAAACCGGCGTGAACCATCCCGGTGGCAAAAACCTGATCGGCGCCTTCCACCAACCCCGGCTGGTGCTGATCGATCCCCAGTGCCTGGCGACCCTGCCGCCACGGGAATTCCGCGCCGGCATGGCGGAAGTGATCAAATACGGCGTGATCGGCGATGGGGCACTGTTTGCCGATCTGGAGGCGGCCGGGGCGCGCTTGGCCGCCATGGATCAACTCCCCCCGACCCTGCTGCAACAGATCCTGGAGCGCTCCGCAGCGGCCAAGGCCAAGGTGGTGGCGGCCGATGAACGGGAGGGGGGGTTGCGGGCGATCCTCAACTACGGCCACACCCTGGGCCATGTGGTGGAAGCCCTCTGCGGTTACGGCACCTACCTGCATGGGGAAGCGGTGGCCATCGGCATGGTGGCCGCCGGGGAGCTCAGCCTCGAGCTGGGGCTGTGGAGCGCTGACGACCAGCGCCGCCAGCGCCAGGTGATCGCCGCGGCGGGGTTGCCCGTGTGCTGGCCGGAGCTCCAGGCCGAGGCGGTGCTGGCCTGCCTTCAGGGGGACAAAAAAGTGCGCGACGGCCGCGTGCGGTTCGTGCTGCCCACGGCCCTCGGTGCTGTGGAGATCCGCGACGACGTCAGCGGCCCGCAGGTGCTGGCGGCGCTGCAACGCTGCAGCTAAGCGAGCGGCGGATCCTGCAGAAACAGGCTCTGGGGATCACCGGCCACACCCCGGGCGAAGCCCAGCCAGCGGAAATCCCCCAGGGTGGTGGGATCAACGAGGCGCAGCAGGGCTTCGCGGCGGCTGAGCAGTTCGGGCAGCTGGGCTGGATCCTGCTGTTGCAACCCATGCAACCGTTGGGCCAGGCCCAGGGCCAACAGCGCCTCCCCCTGGCGCCGCTGGCCCAGGAAACCCCAGCCAGCGGTGTTGGCGGCGGTGACCAGGGTTTCGATGCAGAGGTGGGCGGTGAGATCCCAGTGCCCCGGCTCCAACAGGGGATCGTTGCTGGCGCCCTGCTGCCGGTAGGCCATCAGCGTGCCCTGACTGCGCTGGGGCGCGTAATACCGCCAGGCCTCATGGGCGTAATCCACCACCAGCAGCTGGCCCGCCTTCAGGGCTGCGCCCGCTTGCTGCAGCCAGGGACGCAAGCCGGGATGCAGTTCGCTGCACCAGCCAGCGGCACGCTGGGCCCCCGCAACGGCAAGGCCGAGCGGCTCCAGTTGGGCGGACAGCTGGGTGGGGAGGGGCTCTCCGCTGTCGAGCTGTAGCTGAGGTTGGACCGCCTCTGAGCCCCCGCCTGGGCCTGCCCCCTCGCCCAAGGACACCCCCTGCCGTCGCCACTGGGCACCGTCCCAGACGATGCGCTCCACCGGCAGGGCATCCAGCACCTCATGGGCCAGCATCACCCCACACACCGGGGCCAGGGCCAGCTGCTCAAAGCTGAGCCAACGGCAGGGCAGAGGGCAGGCGGCCAGCAGGCGGCACTGACGCTCCGCCATCCCCCCATTGGGCTCCACCAGCACCAGTTCCGTGCGTGCCGCCAAGGCCGGCCAATTGGTGGCCAGGGCCTCAGCCAGTTGCAGGGCGAGATGGCCCTCCCCGGGCCCCGTTTCCACCAGCGCCAGGGAACAGTCCAGGGGCTGCTGCTGCAGCCATTGGGCGATCTGGGGGGCCAAGAGGGCCGCGAAATCAGGCCCGAGTGAGGGGGAGGTGGCGAAATCACCGCGCGGCCCCACCTGAAGCCGGCCGCTGCCATAGGCCCCCTGCACCGGGTCGTGCAACACCCAGTCCATGTAGGTGCTGAAGGGGACCCATCCGCCGTGGTCACGGAGGCGGTCCACCAGCCAGGGGGGAGCGGGGTGGCTGGTCACGCCGGTGCGGGGGGGTCAGGGAGAATGCTGGCCACTGAAGCAGGCGCCATGACGCGACCCAGAGGAGTGATGGCCTGGTTGGCCGGGGCCGTGCTCAGCCTGGCGCTGCTGCTGGTGCTTTGGGCCGCACCGGCCCAGGCCTATGACAACCCCGATCTGTTGCCGGATCACCCCACGGCGGTGATCGACCTAGCCAAGATCCTCACCGACACCCAGCGCAGCGCCCTGGAGGCGGAACTCGACGATTTCGAGCGGGTCAGCGGCTGGAAGCTGCGGGTGCTGACCCAGTACGACCGCACCCCCGGCCTGGCGGTGAAGGACTTCTGGGGACTGGATGAACGCTCCCTCCTGCTGATCGCCGATGAGCGCGGCGGCAATTTGCTCAACTTCAACGTGGGGGATGCGCTGTTCGCGCTGATGCCGCGCACCTACTGGGTTGAGCTGCAAACCCGCTTCGGCAACCAGTACTACGTGCGCGACAACGGTCAGGATGCCGCCATTCTCGACGCCCTCCACACCGTGAAGGGCTGCCTGGAGATCGGTGGCTGTCAGGTGGTGCCGGGGCTGCCCCAGGAGCAATGGGTGCTCACCCTGGCCACGTCGATCCTGGGGGGCCTGATCGTTGGGTTCGCCGCCTACCCGCGCAAGCCGGAACACACGGTGGAGTGGGCCTGGGTGCTGCTCTTGTCACCGCTGTGGGTGATTTTGTTTGGCGTGTTCGGCGTCGCGCCGATCATCACGCGCACCCCCGATGTGCTGCCCCTGGTGCGCAACGCCCTCGGCTTTGTGGGTGCCATCGCAGCCGCCTACCTGATCGCCCAAAACACGGTCGGCAAGGCAAGGCTCAAGGACGGAGAGACCTGAGCTCAGCGGCCCTGGGCCAGGCTGCGGGGACCGACCCGATCCAGACGCTCGAGCCGGCAACGAAGGGACTCGGCGGGCTCACAGCTGGGCAACTCAGCCACCACGGGGACTACGCCAGCGATGGCGCGCAGCTCGGCCAGGTTGCGCTCATAGAAGGCCTTGAGAGCGGCATAGCGCTTCACCGGCTGGCCATAAAAACTGCGACCGGCCAGGGTGGGGAACGAGGCCCATTCCGGTGCCAGTCGGGCCGCCAGCAGTGGGGTGAAGACCCCCTGATCCGCCAGGGGTAGGGCGCGGCGAAGCTGGATCAGAAACATGGCCGCCTGGTCTTGCACATCAGGGCCGAAACCGGGGAGCTGCAGGCTGCGGCTGGCCCGTTCCCAGGTGAACGGCATGAACTGATAGGCACCGGCGGCGGCACTGGCGTAACCACCCGAATAGATGACGCGATCGGGGTGACGCTCCAGGTGGGGCATCAGCCCGCCACCGAACATCACGCGGTAGCCGAGGTTCTCACCACGGGCCCAGGTGCCCTCCGCATAACGGATGGTGTTGAGCAGGGCGCGGCGCTCCGGGGTGATCGCAAAGCGAAAGGGCTGCCCCTCACCGGCAGACCCGTCGGTGGCGTTCAGCAGGGCCAGCTGGGAATGGGGGCGTGGGGCCGATGGCATCGAGTGATCGGAGCCTTCGGTCGCTGCGGTGCCAGCGGCGTTGGCCGCCGCCATCAACTGGGCATGGGCGGGAGCCTGGAGCAAGGGGCCGGCAAGACAGCAACCGGCGGCGAGGGCCAACAGACTCAGGCGACGCTGATCAGGCAAAACGCTGGATCGAAGGACAAACGCCAACCAACAGGCACCCACTGCAGACAGCGAGGTGTTGATGACGCACCAAAACTGTGTGAGCTTGATGAAACATCAAGCTGGAAAACTTGAGATCACAACTGAGCTTTAGCGCAGCGGCGACGAAAGGTTCAGAATTGGATGCGCAGATTTTGTCACACAAACCCGCAGGAGCCATTGCGTTAGTGACACTCACAC
>JBEIQU010000199.1:0-3792 GCA_040376355.1 Prochloraceae cyanobacterium
GGCAACGCCAGCAAGGCTGAGCTGCGGCGGCTGTTCCGCCAGCGGCGGCGAGCACTGCAGCCGGCAGCCCAGGGGCCGCTGCTGGCGATCGCCCGCCGGGAGCTGCCGGCCCAGCTGCCGGCCGGCCAATGGTTGGGGATCTACTGGCCCCTGGCCGGCGAGGCGGATCTGCGGGGGCTGGACACGGAGCTCCAGCTGCGGGGGCGACTGGCCCTCCCCCGGGTCCAGCAGGGCACGCTGCGCTACCGGCCCTGGGGCGTCCACACCGCCCTCAGCCCGGACGACACCGGCATCGACGCCCCCGCCGATGGGCCGGACCTGGAGCCCACGCAGCTGGGGTTGCTGCTGGTGCCCGCCCTGGCCTGCGACCACGCGGGCTACCGGCTGGGCTATGGCGGTGGCTGGTTTGATCGGCTGCGCAGCGCCCCGGCGTGGCGCGCCGTGCCGGCCCTGGCGGTGTTACCGGAGGGCTGCCTGAGGGAGCACCTGCCGCGGGACCCCTGGGATGTGCCCCTCGATGGCTGGCTCCACGAGCGGGGGCTGGTTTGGTTGCAAGCTGTGTAAGCCAGGGCAGGATGCCACCGCCGAGCAGCCGGGTTTGGCAGGATCGGCACAGGACAACCGAGCTGTTGTGGATCTCCAGGCCAACGACGCCTTCCGATCGGCCCTCAACCTGGGGCAGGACAGCCCGCGCCGGGGTCCCAGCATCCGGCTCAACCACGGCAGTGCAGCCGAGCAGGTGCTGGCGTCTGAACTGCAGGGGCGCGACGATGCCAGCGACGCCCTTTCGATGATGGTGAGCTCGATGGTGCACATGGTGCAGGCGGGCAAAACCCGCAGCAATGGCAGCCGCTGGTCGGCCTGAATGGCCCGTGCGCGCTGCTGGCACCTCCTAGCCCTGGTGCCCCTGTTGTGGCCCTGCATGGCCCAGGCCCATGGCATTGAGACCAGCCTCAGCCCCCTGCGGGGCCTGAACGATCAGCTGCTGCTGCAGAGCCAGTTCTCCAATGGCGAACCCGCCCGCGACGCCGTGGTGCGGCTGGTGCCCCCCAATGGACGCCCCCTGGAACTGGGGCGCACCGATGGCCAGGGGCAACTCAGCTTTGCCCTCCCCAAGGGCGCCCAGGGCTCCTGGGAGCTGCAGGTGGACGGGGGCCCCGGCCACCGCGACTATCTGGACATGCCCGTGCAGCGCGGCCAGGCCCAGCTGGATCGGGTCAGCGCACACCCCCAGCCCGCCCGGGGCTGGTTGATGGGTCTCAGCGGCCTGGGGGCAGCTGCCATGCTGCTGGGACTCCAGCGCATCCGCCGCCCCCGTTGATGGCCTCCGGCAGCCAGAAGCTCGACCAGATCGTTGAACGCCTGAAAAGCACCGCCGACCCGAAGCGGCGCTACGAATATGTGTTGTGGCTGGCCAAGAAGCTGCAGCCGCTGCCGGAGGAATTCCGCAACGACACCTTCAAGGTGAAGGGCTGCGTCTCGCAGGTGTATGTGGTGGGGCAACTGGTGGACGGCAAGCTCCACTGGCAGGGGGATTCCGATGCCGCCATCACCAAGGGCCTGCTGGCCCTACTGATCGAAGGGCTGGAGGGGCTCGACCCCGCCACCGCCGCCGCCATCGACGCCAGCGTCTTGGCGGACACCGGGCTGCAGGCCAGCCTGACCCCCTCGCGGGCCAATGGCTTTCTCAACATCCTGCGGCTGATGCAGGCCCAGGCCAAGGCCCTGGCGGGCTGACGGGTGATCGGCTGATTTCTAGGATCGCCGCTCACGCATTCACGGCGGCATGACCATCGGCATCGGCTTGCTCGGGCTTGGCACGGTGGGAGCAGGCGTGGCCGAGATCCTGCTCAACCCCGAGGGGCGCCATCCCCTGGTGGGCCAGCTGCAGCTCAAGCGAGTGGCGGTGCGGGATCTGCAGCGGCCCCGCCCCGTGAACCTGCCGGCGGAGATCGTCTGCACCAGCCCGGAGGCGGTGGTGGACGACCCCGCCGTGGACATCGTGGTGGAGGTGATGGGCGGCCTGGAGCCCGCCCGCAGCCTGATCCTGCGCGCCATCGCCGCCGGCAAGGCGGTGGTGACCGCCAACAAGGCGGTGATTGCCCGGTATGGCGAGGAGATCGCCGCCGCGGCCGCCCAGCAGGGGGTGTACGTGCTGATCGAAGCGGCGGTGGGCGGCGGGATCCCGATCATCGAGCCGCTGAAGCAATCCCTGGGGGGCAACCGCATCCAGCGGGTGAGCGGCATCATCAACGGCACCACCAACTACATCCTCAGCCGCATGGCCGACGAAGGCGCGGCCTATGGGGCCGTGCTGGCGGATGCCCAACGGCTGGGATACGCGGAAGCGGATCCGGCGGCCGATGTGGAGGGGGGCGATGCCGCCGACAAGATCGCCATCCTCTCGGGACTGGCCTACGGCGGCTCGATCGAGCGGGCCGCCATCCCCACCGAGGGCATCAACCGCCTCGATGCCCGGGATGTGAACTACGCCGCCCAACTGGGCTACGTGGTGAAGCTGGTGGCCACGGCCCAGTTCCTCGGCACCGATGCCGATGGCACCGTGCAATTGGATGTGCGCGTCAACCCCACCCTGCTGCCCAAGGACCACCCCCTCGCGGGGGTGCACGGCGTGAACAACGCCATCCTGGTGGAGGGGGATCCCGTAGGCCGGGTGATGTTCTATGGCCCCGGCGCCGGCGCCGGACCCACCGCCTCCGCCGTGGTGGCGGACATCCTCAACATCGCCGGCATCCGTGAAGCCAGCGGAGCCGGCGGCGGCCTCGATCCACTGCTGGCGGCGGGCCAGTGGCGCCCCTGCCGCCTGGTGGATCCGGGCCTCACCCTGCACCGCAACTACCGGCGCCTGCAAACCGGCGACCAGGCCGGCGTGATCGGCCGCATCGGCACCTGTTTCGGCGACCAAGGGGTGTCGATCCGCTCGATCGTGCAGTTCGAAACCAGCGGCGATGCGGCCGACGCCGAAATCGTGGTGATCACCCATGAAGTGCCGGAGGCCAACTTCCGCCGGGCCCTGGCGGCCATCGAAGCCCTACCGGACGTGAAGGCAGTGGCCGCCTGCCTGCGGACCCTCTGAACCCACGCTGAGGCAGATTGGACCCACGTGCGAATCCGCTGACGGAAGCCCTGCTCTGTATCAGAGCAAACCTTTGAACCGCCAGCGACACGGAACCCTGATGTCCATCGCGACCTGTCCGCCCCTGACGACCGCAGAGATCCCCGCCAACCCCGAATCCATGACCCTTCACCAGGGTGACTGCGTCACACTCACGAGCGACGAGCACACCTATCAGGTGATCAGCGTCGACGACAGCCACGACCGCTGTTGGCTGCGGCGCTGGCCCCTCTCCCGCCAGGGCTCTGAGGTGTTTGAAATTTCCCTGCAGCAGGTGCGCGCCAGCCGGCCCCACCGCCCTTGAATGGCCCCACGCCCCTGACCCCACCCCCTTGAAGCGGCTGCCGCCCGGTCGCAACCGCTGGGCTTCCCTGATCCTGTTGCTCAGCCTCGGTCCCCTCGCCGGCTGCCAACCCCAGCACCCGCAGCAACGGCTGGTGGTGGCCAGCAAGAACCGGATCGACAGCATTGATCCCGCCGCGGCCTACAGCGTCGGCGCGATGCAGGTGCTGAGCGGCATCGGGGACACCCTCTACCGCATCGATGCCAAAGGCCAGCTGCATCCCAGCCTGGCGCTGGGGTGGCCCCAACTGAGCGCGGACGGCCTTCGGGCGCGGGTGCGGCTGCGCCGTGATGTGCGCTTCCACGACGGCACC
>JBEIQU010000271.1:0-2435 GCA_040376355.1 Prochloraceae cyanobacterium
CCAGCGTGGAGCCGTTCCTGAAGGCCATGGCCGGCACCCCCGTCAAGCGGGTGGGCCGGGTGCTCAGCCTCCCCGCCAAGCTCGGCAACGGCCTCCAGATCGACGTGATGCGCTAGGAGGCCGGCGGCGTTAGGTGGTCGGCAGCGCCTCGATCCGGGCGTAGGCCCGCCAAAATCGCTGCATCTGCTCCTGCGTGCCGATGCTCACCCGCAGGGAGCCATCGATCAGGGGTTTGCCCGCCATCGCGCGCACCAGGATGCCCTCAGCCCGGAGGGCAGCATCCACATGGGTGACCTCGGCACGGGGCCAGATCAACAGGTAGTTGCCCCCGGCCACGTGGTGGCGCACCCCAGCACCCTGAAGCTGGGCGGCCATCCAGTCACGGGCGCGCAACACCTCCGCCACATAGGCGTCCACATAGGCCTGATCCGCCAGGGCGGCAAAGGCGGCGGTCACCGCAAAGCTGTTGATGTCGTAGGGACCGGTGACCCGGCTGATGCGATCCACCACGCCCCCATGGCCGATGGCAAAACCCATGCGTAACCCCGCCAGACCGGCGGTTTTGGCCAGGGAGCGCAGCACCAGCAGGTTGGGGGTGGCCTCGAAATCGGCGAAAGGCAGCACGCTGTCGCCGGTGAAGGCCTCGTAGAGCTCATCCACCACCACCAACGTGTCGGGGGCACTGGCCGCCAGCTCCAAGATCAACGGCGGCGCCAGGCGGGTGCCGGTGGGGTTGTTGGGGTTGCAGATCAGCAGCAACCGTGGGCGCCGGTTCAGGGCAGCCCGAATCCCCTCCAGCGGAAAGGCAAACGCCTCCCCTTCGTAGGGAATCGCCTCGATCGCCATGCCCTGCATCTGAGCGCAGGGGGTGTAATAACCAAAGGTGGGGGAGGTGGTGAGCAACGTCTCTCCGCGGTCGCCATAGGCATGGAACACCGCATGAATGGCGGCATCGACCCCGTTGAACACCCCCACCTGCTCGGGCTGCAATGGCCGTGGGAGCTGGCCCACAACCGCCTCCCGCAGGCCGTCATATTCGGGGTAGATGGCGATGTGATCGGCGGGGATGGCCCGCAGCGCCTCCACCACCCGCGGACTGGGCCCCACGGTGTTCTCGTTGAAATCCAACCGCAGCAGCCCCCGGCGACCCTCCAAGGGCGCGCTGTAGGCCTGCAAGCCCTCCACCTCGGGCCGCGCCGGGGGGAACGCCTTGCCGCCGGAACTGCCCATCTGCACTCCAGTCACATCCGCTCGAGGGTGGAAATGCCCAACAACCCCAGACCCAGTTTGAGGGTGTCCGCCGTCAGGCGACAGAGGGCCAGACGGGCGGGGCGAGCGGCGGGCTCCGCCTTGAGCACCGGCACCTGGTCGTAGAAGCGGTTGAACACCTGGCTGAGCTCAAACAAATAGGTGCAGAGGCGATTGGGCAGCAACTCCTCCTCCACCTCGGCGATCACCGCATCGAAGCGCAACAGCTCCCGCACCAAAGCCCATTCCTGGGGCTCCGTGAACGCCAGTGGACCGCCGCCCGCCTCCCCACCATCCAGGTCACCGCCCTTGCGGGCAATGCCAGCGATGCGCACCACCGCATAGAGGAGGTAGGGGGCGGTGTTGCCCTGCAGGGCCAACATGCGATCGAAGCTGAACTGGTAGTTGGTGATCCGGTTCTGGCTCAGGTCGGCGTACTTCACCGCCGCCAGACCCACCGTGGTGGCCACCTGTTGGATAAAGGCCTCGTCTTCGCTGCGGCCCTCCTCCGTCAGGCGACGGCGCAGGTCGGCCTCGGAGCGCTCCACAGCCTCATCCAGCAGATCCCGCAGGCGCACGGTGTCGCCGGCGCGGGTCTTGAGCTTCTTGCCGTCCTCCCCCTGCACCAGGCCGAAGGGCACGTGCTCCAGCCGGCCGCCCTCGGGCAACCAGCCGGCGCGGCGGGCCACCTGGAACACCCCGGCGAAGTGGTTGGCCTGGCCGGCATCGGTCACGTAGATCACGCGGCGGGCCCCATCCCCCTCCGGGGGCGCGCCGAAGCGGTAGCGAATGGCCGCCAGGTCGGTGGTGGCGTAGTTGAAGCCGCCATCGCTCTTTTGCACGATCACCGGCAGGGCTTTGCCGTCCTTGCCGCTCACCCCCTCCAGGAACACGCAACGGGCCCCGTCATCGGTCACGAGCAGACCTGTAGCCGTCAGGTCGGCCACCACCGCCTCGAGGTAGGGGTTGTAGAACGATTCGCCGCGTTCGCTGAGGCGAATGTCGAGGCGGTCATAGATCTTCTGAAATTCGCGGCGGCTCTGGTCACACAGCAGCTGCCAGGCCTTGCGGCTCACCGGATCACCCCCCTGCAGCTTCACCACCTCCTCCCGGCTGGTGGTTTGGAAGGCCTCGTCGTCGTCGAAGCGAGCCTTGGCCTGGCGGTAGAAGGCCACCAGGTCGCCCAG
>JBEIQU010000180.1:0-4185 GCA_040376355.1 Prochloraceae cyanobacterium
CGTCAGCCCCACCAACGGATAAGGAAATCGAGTCGGAGGTAGCCCACCTCGTGCGTGGGCTCTGCCACGGCCCGCTCCACCCCCCAGCAAAAGCCGAAGGCCTCGGCTAGCAGCACCGTCAGCCGGCCCCGCTGCAGCTCGTGGCCGTTCTCGCGCAGGCTGGCAACTAAATTGCTCTGGTAAGCCTGCTCAAGGCTGCCGGCCACTTCATCGCCCAAACCGAAGCCGCGGCGGTTGTAGCGGTCGGAGTGGTGCAGGGAGCGCTTGAAAGCACGGGTATCCACGTGGTCAAGGCATGGCTCCGTCGACTCTATGGGGGCCGCCGGCTGCGCGGACGAAAAAACCCGCGGCCGGAGCCGCGGGTCAGCAGGGAAACACGGGGGACCGACCTGACTCAGCTGGAGGATGAGACGAAGTCGGGATAAGCCTCCATGCCATGTTCGCCGATGTCGAGACCCTCGACCTCTTCCTGCTCGGTCACACGGATGCCGCCGGAGAGGGCTCCGAGCACCGACCAGACGATCCAGGCGGTGATGGCGGCAAACAGGCTGTAGGAGATAACGCCGATGAACTGAAGGCCCAGCTGGCCGAAGCCATGGCCTGTCAGCAGGCCCTTGTCGGTGTTGAACAAACCCACCGCCAGGGTGCCCCAGATGCCGCAGCTGCCATGCACGGACCAGGCGCCCACCGGATCATCGATGTTGAGGCCATCGATGAAGCTGACCGAAAAGACCACGATGGTGCCCGCGATGAAGCCCACCACCCAGGCGGCCGGCATCGAAAAGCCGTCGCAGCCTGCGGTGATGCCCACCAGGCCAGCCAGGATGCCGTTGATGGTCATCGTGAGGTCGGGCTTGCCCGATTTCAGCTGGGAGACCAGGGTGCCGGCGATGCCACCTCCAGCGGCCCCAAGGGTTGTGGTGACGGCGATGTAAGGAACGGTTTCGTTCATCGAGAGCACGGAACCCGGGTTGAACCCATACCAGCCGATCCAGAGGATCAGGCAGCCGAGAGTGCCGAGGGCCATGCTGTGGCCAGGGATGGCTTTGGTCTCGCCATCGACGAACTTGCCAACCCTCGGGCCGAGGATGATTGCCCCCACAATGCCCGCCCAGGCGCCCACCGTATGCACAAGGGTGGAGCCGGCGAAGTCGATGAAGCCCAGCTGGTTGAGCCAGCCGTCAGCGTTCCATTTCCAGCTGCCGGCAATCGGGTAGATGAAGGCCACCAGAATCAACGAGAAGACCACGAACTCCCCGAACTTGATCCGCTCGGCCACCAGTCCCGAGACGATCGTGGCGGCGGTGCCGGCGAAGGCCACCTGGAAGAGAAAGTCGACACTGGGCACCAGTGAACCGTCCGTGACCATCTGGGGGGTGACGGCGGGATCGAAGAACAGTCCGAACGGACCACCCTTACCGAAGAAGAGCCAGCCCGGGATGACGGCCGAGCCGTACATCAGGGAGTAACCGATCAACCAGTAGGCGCTGGCGGCCAGGGCGAACACGATCAGGTTCTTGGCCAGGATGTTCACGGCGTTCTTCTGCCGGCACATCCCTGCCTCCACCATGGCGAAGCCAGCGTTCATAAAGATCACCAGAATGGCGGCGATCAGCAGCCAGAGATTGTTGATCAGAAACGCCGGTGTCAGTGCGGGCAGTTCAGCGGCGTGGGCCGCCAGGTTGAACACCCCCAGACCGAACAGGGCAACGGGCACACATGCCAGCCAGATCAGCCCCTGCCTGGAGGAAAGCCCGCGGATGCTGCGCATCAGCTGGAGGGGAGCCTCCAGCAGGCTGGCTTCCATGAGTCGTTTCGGTTTACGGCGTTTTGGCCCTTGGGAGGCGAGCGTCATGGTGAAAACATTAATAAAAACAGAAAGAAATGGCTTTTGCCATCACTGGGTTGTGACTATCGATCCACTGGGTTGTTGATCGTGTACGAATTGCTACCAACAAGTCGGATCGGATCCGAGTCCGATTACAGGCCTGACCAGGAGCTTTGGACGCCCAGCTGAGCGATCACATTGTGAAGAAGTGCGAAGGGATCCTTGAATTGTTCGCAGTGAACAGTCGGACGACGCTATAAATGGTGGGAAGGGACAACCGTTGACCAGGCTCCCCCCGGGGCAAAGCCTGCTGGAAGTAGCCACCGCTAGGCGAAGCAACGCTCCTTCAAGCGAAGCGGCACCTGCCCAGGGCGGGTGACAGTCTCCTCTTCCGAGCCCGACACCATGGCCAGCACCAAGCTTTCCTATCGCGGCGTCGCCCACGACCGCTCCGTTCATCCCCAGCCTTCGGCCAAGCCGGTGGAGCATGTCTACCGAGGTCAGCACTTTGTGGCGCCCCTGCAGCATGAGCCTGCGGCGGTCGATCACGAACCTGAACTGCACTACCGCGGCATCACCTACCACCATCACGTCTGAACATCCAGGTTCGCCAGGCCGAGCCAGTGCACGGCCTCGGCACTGAACCGGTAGCGGCAGGGCAACACCTCCACGCCGGCTGTCAGGGCCTGCCGGAATAGCTCGCCATAGCGGGGGTCGGCGCGGTCCCCGGGGGCGAACCGATCAACGTCGGCGCGGCTCAGGCAGGGCACCAGCACGGCGCGGGCCTCGGGCAGCAGATCGGTAAGTTCCATCAGGTGTTTCTGTCCCCGCTCGGTGACGGTGTCGGGGAAGAGGGCCAGGGTGCCCTCGCTCCAGGTGGTGTTCTTCACCTCCAGGTAGATCGGCCGTGGGTCGGGCGCCCCTTCGCTGGGCGTCAGCAGCAGATCGATGCGGCTGCGCTTTCCGGCGCCGTAGGCCACCTCGGGCCGGATCGCGCCGATCGGCCCCAGCCAGGGCTCCATTAAGCCCGCCTCGATCGTGGCCCGCACCAGCCGGTTCGGCAGGGCTGTGTTGACCCCCACCCACACCGGTGTGCCGTCGGCCCCTGGCACCTCCGCCTGCTCCCAGGTCCAGGCCAGCTTGCGCTCAGGCCGGGGGTCATGGCGCAGCCGCACCCGCCCGCCTGGGATCAAGACCCCTGTCATCGGACCGGTGTTGGGGCAATGGGCTGTCACCAGCTGGCCGTCGTCCAGTTCGATGTCGGCGAGGAAGCGCTTGTAGCGCTTGCGCAGCACCCCCTCCACCAGGGGTTCGAACTGGAGGACGGGGATGGGGTTGGCCATGGGCGGGCGGGGGCGGTGGAGAATCAGCCGAACTGTGGGCCTGCGCTCGGAACTGGATGGCGAAGTCCCTGCGCCGCATCGCCCTGATCGTTGCGGTGGCCACGGCCCTGAGCAAGTTGGCCGGCCTGCTGCGCCAGCAGGTGATCGCGGCCGCCTTCGGGGTGGGGGCCGCCTACGACGCCTACAACTACGCCTACGTGCTGCCCGGGTTTCTGCTGATCCTGTTGGGGGGGATCAACGGGCCGTTTCACAGCGCCATCGTCAGCGTGCTGGCGCGCCAGTCCCGGCCGGAGGGGGCCCGGGTGCTGGCCGCGATCAACACCCTGGTGGGGGCCGCCCTGCTCGGGGTGACCCTGCTCTTGCTGCTGGCGGCCGATCCGCTGATCACCCTGGTGGGTCCCGGGCTGGATGCCAGCCGCCACGACATCGCCGTGCTGCAGTTGCGCTGGATGGCGCCGATGGCCCTGTTCGCCGGCTTGATCGGCCTTGGCTTTGGCGCCCTCAATGCCGCCGATGTGTTTTGGCTGCCCTCGGTGAGCCCGCTGCTCTCCAGCGCGGCGGTGATCGCTGGCATCGGGCTGCTCTGGTGGCAGCTGGGCCCCGAGATCAGCGCCCCCAGCCAGGTGATTGTTGGTGGAATCGTGCTGGCGGGCAGCACCACCTTGGGGGCGGTGCTGCAGTGGCTGGTGCAGTTGCCGGCCCTGGCCCGCCAGGGTTTGCAGGGCGTCAGGCTGGTCTGGGACTGGCGCCATCCAGGCGTGCAGCAGGTTCTGAAGGTGATGGCTCCGGCCACCTTCTCCTCCGGCATGTTGCAGATAAATTTGTTTGTAGACCTGTTTTTCGCCTCGGGGATAGTGGGGGCGGCGGCCGGCCTGGGCTACGCCAACCTGCTGGTGCAGACCCCCCTGGGCCTGATCTCCAATGCGCTGCTGGTGCCTTTGTTGCCGGTGTATGCCCGGCTGACGGCCCCGGAAGACAGGGGGGAGCTGATCGGGCGCATCCGCCAGGGCTTGA
>JBEIQU010000131.1:0-5074 GCA_040376355.1 Prochloraceae cyanobacterium
GCTCAGCGATCAGGCCCTGATTGATGCCCAGCGGCGCCCCCTCAACATCGACCCTTCGGCCTGCCGGGAGTCGAGCTACAGCAGTTACCCGTTCTTCAGCGACTACGTGATCGGGGAGCTGGAGGGCACCCGCTTCGGCCTTGACCTCAGCGGCCCCGATGCCGGCGGCAACTACGCGGTGATCAGCACCATCCAGCCGGCGCTGCAGCAGCTGGCCCAGGAGCAGCTCAAGCGCTTCCTGGAGGGGCCGGCCGCCGCCGCGGGCCTCACCCAGGGGGCCCTGATCACGGTGAACACCGAAACCGGCGCGATCCTGGCCTACGTGGGCGGCGGCGATTACGGCCGCTCCAGCTTCGATCGGGTGCAGGCCTTACGCCAGCCGGGCTCCACCTTCAAGCTGTTCCCCTACCTGGCGGCCCTGGCGGCGGGGGTCTCCCCCGCCGAGCCCATCTCCTGTGCGCCGCTCAGTTACGTGGCGGGCTGCCGCGGCGGTGGCGGCAGCACCAGCGTGGCCCAGGGGTTGGCGGGTTCCGAAAACGTGGTGGCCCTGCGGTTGGCGGAGCGGGCTGGTCTGGGCCAGGTGGTGAAGCTGGCCCGCCGTCTGGGGATCACGACCCCCCTCGAGCCCGACTTCAACACCATGCTGGGGGGCCGCGAAACCTATCTCTATGAGCTGGCGCGGGCCTATGCCGTGGTGGCCAACGGCGGCCGCTCCGTGCCGATGCACGGGGTGAGCCGCATCTACGACCTGGGCATCTGCCAGTCGGTGAAGAGCCTGGAGCGCTGTCCGCTGCCAGGGATCACCGTTCCGATCGGAGAACGGGCCCGTCAGCTGATCCCCGCTGATGTGGCCGCCAGGATGGATCAGTTGCTGGCCGGCGTCGTGCAGGGGGGCACGGGCCGGGCCGCGGCGGTGGTGCCCGATGCCCGCGGCAAAACCGGCACCACCAACGACGGCGTCGATGTGCTGTTCATCGGCTATTCCCCGTCGATGAAGCTGCTCACCGCCATCTGGATGGGCAACGACGACAACCGCCCGGCGGCCGCCGCCAGCGGCGCCCTGGTGGCGGAGCTGTGGGGGCGGTACATGCAGCGCGTGGCTAGCGCAGCGCCCCCAGCCAGCTAACGAAGGCCCAGCCCAGTCCCCAGATCAGCCCCCAGGCCCAGCTGGAACTCAGCAGCCGTTGCAGGGGCGTGCTGTCGTCCTCGCCCTGGCGCGGCAGTTGCCAGCCCAATTGCAGGGCCCCGTAGACCAGCAGCAGCACCCAGGCGGGAATGCTCAGTCCCAGGTTGGAGAAGCCCAGTTCGCTCCAGCGCAGCAGACTCAGACCCGCCGCCAGGGCGATCAGGGCGCTGACCGCGCCGCTGGCCCCACTCCAACGCCGCTGCACACCCCAGCGCTGGGCCAGCGCGGCGGCGGGGGCCAGGCAGGCCAGGGCCGTCAGGCAGTAGCGCAGCATCACATCGCTGAGCTGCAGCGGGGAGTTGCCCAGCAGCAGCGCCAGCAGGATCAGGTTGGCCACCGCTTCAGGGCCGTTGGCATGCAGCCAGGGGTTGCTGAGCCAGCGCCAGGCCTGATGGGGGTCGCAGGTCTGGCTGCTGTCCAGCCACCAGCGCCGCGGCAGGCCCTTGAGGGGGCCCAGGCTCAGGGCCTGCAGCAGCCCGAGCACCACCACCAGGGCCATGCCGCCGCTCCAGCCCCAGCCCTCCAGCAGTTCCCGATCGAGCGCGCCCCCGGCCCAGCAGAACACCAGGGCGCCGCTGGCGGCCAGGGCTAGGCCTGGGGCCAGGGCCCGCCAGCCACTGCCCTTCGGTTCCGGCGCAGCGGCCGTGGTTGCCGGCGCGGGGGCCGCGGCAGTGGCCGGAGCTCCGCCCCCCAGCCCCGTGGCCGCCTCGAGCAGATCGAGCAGCTCCCGCTCGATGGCGGGGGCATAGGTGCGGCTCAGCTGTTGCCGCAGGCTGCTGAGGGCGCTCTGCTGCTGCACCCCCTGGCTGTGCAGCAGCGTCAGCAGCAGCGGCTGGCTGGCCAGTTCGCGCACGGGGGCCCGCAGCGATTCCTCCGCCCCCAGCCCATCCATGAGGCGATTGGTGAGGGCGCGGCTCTGGCGCAGGGCGGCTGGATCCTGCTCCAGCCAGCGGCGTAGCTGTTGGCCCAGATCCCTGCCGACGCCCATGCCTGTGGTTCCGTGGGCCGAGCATAAAAAAGCGCCCCGTCGGGGGCGCTGCTGGATCGGCCTGAGCCGATGGGTTTTCGCTTCAGACCTTGGTGGCTTGCACGCGGGCGCGGGCACGGGCCAGCTCCTGCTGGGCCTTGAGCTTTTCGGTGCTCGGGGGCTGTCCTTCGAACTGGGAGGCGGCTGTGGTGGCGGCCTCCAGTTCGCGGTTGGCCGTATCAGCGTTGATGCTGCTGCCTAGTTCGGCAGCGTTCACCAACACGGTGACTTCGTCGGAATCCACTTCGCAGAAGCCACCCTGGAGAGCGATGGACTTCCAGGCGTTGCCTTCACGCACCCGCAGCACCCCGAAATCGAGGGCGGTGAGCAGCGAAACGTGGCCGGGAAGGATGCCCAGCTGGCCGGTGGTGCTGGGCAGGATGACTTCGTCAGCGCTGCCGTCGAAGACGCTCTGGTCAGGGGCCAGAACGCGAAGGGTGAGTGACATGGTGGAGAACCTTCCGATCAGCCCTTGGCTTCGGCCTGGATCTTGGCCGCCTTGGCCTTCACCTCGTCGATGTTGCCCACCAGGTAGAAGGCAGCCTCGGGGAGGTGATCCAGTTCGCCGGCCAGGATCATGTTGAAGCCGGAGATGGTGTCGGCGAGCTTCACATACTTGCCGGGCATGCCGGTGAAGATCTCAGCCACGAAGAAGGGCTGGGAGAGGAACTTCTCGATCTTGCGGGCCCGATCCACGGTGCGGCGGTCGTCCTCAGAGAGTTCGTCGAGACCCAGGATCGCGATGATGTCCTGGAGCTCTTTGTAGCGCTGCAGGGTGGACTGCACGGCGCGGGCCGTGCGGTAGTGCTCATCGCCGACCACGGCGGGCTGGAGCATGGTGCTGGTGGAATCCAGGGGATCCACAGCGGGGTAGATGCCTTTGGAGGCCAGGCCGCGGCTGAGCACGGTGGTGGCGTCCAGGTGGGCGAAGGTGGTGGCGGGGGCGGGGTCGGTGAGGTCGTCCGCCGGCACGTACACAGCCTGGATCGAGGTGATCGAACCCTCGAGGGTGGAGGTGATGCGTTCCTGCAGGGCGCCCACGTCGGTGCCGAGGGTGGGCTGGTAGCCCACGGCCGAAGGCATGCGGCCCAGCAGAGCCGACACCTCAGAGCCAGCCTGCACAAAACGGAAGATGTTGTCGACGAACAGCAGCACGTCCTGCTTGTTCACGTCGCGGAAGTGCTCCGCCATGGTCAGCGCCGAGAGACCCACGCGCATGCGGGCGCCGGGGGGCTCGTTCATCTGGCCGTAGCACAGGGCCACCTTCGACTTGGAGAGGTCATCGGCGTTGATCACGCCCGATTCCTTGAATTCCTCGTAGAGGTCGTTGCCTTCACGGGTGCGCTCACCCACGCCGGCGAACACGGACACACCGCCGTGCTCCTTGGCAATGTTGTTGATCAGCTCCTGGATGAGCACGGTTTTGCCCACGCCGGCGCCGCCGAACAGGCCGACCTTGCCGCCCTGACGGTAGGGAGCCAGCAGGTCGATCACCTTGATGCCGGTCTCGAACACCTTGGGCTTGGTTTCGAGCTCGGTGAGCTTGGGAGCCTCGCGGTGGATCGGAGCGGAGAGGGTGGTGCTCACCGGACCCTTCTCGTCGACGGGCTCGCCGAGGACGTTGAAGATGCGGCCGAGGGTGGCTTCGCCGACGGGCACGGAGATGGATGCACCGGTATCAAGGGCTTCCATGCCGCGCACCAGGCCGTCGGTGGTGCTCATGGCCACGGCGCGCACGCGGTGGTCACCCAGCAGTTGCTGCACTTCTGCAGTCAGGGCAACGGTCTGGCCAGCTGAGTTTTTGCCCTCGATGCGCAGGGCGTTATAGATCTTGGGCAGCTTGCCGGCCGGGAATTCAACGTCGAGAACCGGGCCGATCACCTGCCGGACAATGCCTTTGGTGCCGGTGGCAGTAGCAGCAGCCATTTATGGGAGAAGTCGCGGGGGGACGCGCAGCGGGACCAATCCCGCTTGAAGCGGCGCAACCTTACCACTGCGGCGCTCCCCCCTGGAGGCAGGGCGGCGGTGGTTCGGTGGGGCCGACCTGGCGGTTCGGTCACCCGCCCCGACCGGCCCTTGAAGCGGGGGTGGCAGGCCTCATACGTTGGCACTCGAAGCGGATGAGTGCCAACTCGATCCGTCTTGGCGTTTCGACGCCGCGACCTGGCAGCGTCTCTGGCGCCATGCCAATGGTTCGCAATCCCTATCGCATTCCATCCATGGCAGCTGTTTCCCTCAGCGTTTCCACCGTTAAGCCCCTCGGCGACCGCATCTTTATCAAGGTCTCCGAGTCCGAGGAAAAAACCGCCGGCGGCATCCTGCTGCCTGACACCGCCAAGGAAAAGCCCCAAGTGGGCGAGGTGGTGCAGGTGGGCCCCGGCAAGCGCAACGACGACGGCACCCGCCAGGCTCCTGAAGTGAGCGTGGGCGACAAGGTGCTCTACAGCAAGTACGCGGGCACCGACATCAAGCTCGGCAGCGATGAGTACGTGCTGCTGTCCGAGAAGGACATCCTGGCCGTCGTCAACTGAGTTCTGCCGGCCGTCAGGCCATTCAGACCTCCCTTCCAACCGTTCACTTCGCGAGAACCGCCTTCCATGGCTAAGCGCATCATCTACAACGAGCAAGCTCGCCGCGCCCTCGAGAAAGGCATCGACATCCTGGCCGAAGCCGTTGCCGTGACCCTGGGTCCCAAGGGCCGCAACGTGGTGCTGGAGAAGAAGTTTGGTGCCCCTCAGATCATCAACGACGGCGTCACCATCGCCAAGGAGATCGAGCTTGAGGATCACATCGAGAACACCGGTGTGGCCCTGATCCGTCAGGCCGCCTCCAAGACCAACGACGCCGCCGGTGACGGCACC
>JBEIQU010000113.1:0-5603 GCA_040376355.1 Prochloraceae cyanobacterium
CTGGCAACCCTGGTGGGCTGCCACGGCCAGACCCTCTGGCACCGGCCCCCCGGAGACGAACGACGGGGCAACAGCTGGCAACTGCTCCAGGGGCCCCTGCTGGCGGAACTGCTGCAGCGACCGGTGGTGTTCGACTTCCGCGCCGCCGATCTGGCCCTCGGCGGCCAGGGGGCACCGCTGGTGCCGGCGGCCGATGCGGCGCTGCTACCCGCCATCGGCGGCTGGCGCGCCCTGCTCAACCTGGGGGGCATTGCCAACCTCACCCTGCTGCCACCCGCCGCCGGCCCGGATCGGCGGGAGCCGGTGCTGGGGTGGGACTGCGGCCCCGCCAACACCCTGCTGGATCTGGCGGTGCAGCAGTTCAGCGGCGGCCAGCAACGGCTCGATGCCGGCGGCGCGTGGGCCAGCCGCGGCCAGGTGAACGGCGAGCGGATCTCGCAATGGCTGCAGGAGCCCTATTTGCAGCAGCGGCCGCCCAAATCGACGGGCCGCGAACTGTTCGGCCAGGCGGATCTGCAACGGCGGCTGGCGGACCTCGCCCGTGATGCCCAGCGCTCTGGTGCACCGCTGGAGCCGGCGGATGCCCTGGCCACCCTCACCGCCTTCACCGCAGCGGTGGTCGCCCAAGACCTCGACCACACCACGGCCGCCCCGCTGGAGCTACTGGTGGCCGGAGGCGGTGCCCGCAACCGTCAGCTGATGGCCGAGCTGCGCCGCCGCTGCCGCGGCCTGCGGGTGCGGCCCCTGGCGGAGCTGGGCATCGGCGACAGCGACCGGGAGGCCCTGGCCTTTGCGCTGCTGGCCTGGTGGCACCGGCTGGGGGTGAGCGGCTCGCTGCCGTCGGTCACCGGCGCCCGCCGCGCGGCGGTGCTGGGGGTGTGCGCGGTGCCCCAGGACGCCCCCCGGCGGTCAGGTCAACTTCCGCCACGAAGCTGAGTCAGCCGCAGCCTGCGTTTCTAGGGTGACGGGCATTGGCCCCGCAGACCCATGAGCGCCGGCAATGCTTCCGCTCTCTACGAGCGCATCCGCAGCGACCACAGCCTCACCCAGGAGCTGTTCCGCCAGGCGCTTCAGGACCCCTCAGGCACCCTCAGCCGCATCTGCGACCTGGGCAGCAGCTGGGGACTGCCGGTGAGCCGTGAGGAGGTGAAGACCCACCTGGCCAGCGTCGACGATGCGGACACCAAGCAGTGGCTGCTGAAGGCCCGCGGCGGTCTCTAGGGGCACCGGCACTGCGGTGCGGCGGGGCCGGCGGTCCTGGCCCATCCAGCTGAAGAACAGCCAGTAGCTCACGATCGCCAGACCGGCCGCCACCACCAGCGCCGCCACCTGTTCGAGTCGCTTCACCATGGCGCGCCGCCGCTGCAGGCTCGGCCCAGTCTGCCGGCTGAACGGTCGGGGGGAGATGATGCAGCCCTGACGGGCCCCTGCGCCCAATCCGGCGCCCCTTCATCCCCTCGCCTGTGCTCCGCCTCGAAAGCGTTTCCAAGATCTATCCCACCGGTGAGGTGCTGCGGGATGTCACCTGGGAGGTGAAGGCGGGCGATCGGATCGGCCTGGTGGGGGTGAACGGCGCCGGGAAATCCACGCAGATGCGGATCATCGCCGGCCTGGAGGAACCCAGCTCCGGCCAGGTGGTGAAGCAGGGCAACCCGCGCATCGTGTATCTGCAGCAGGAGTTCGACGTCGACCTGCAGCACACGGTGCGCCAGGAGCTGTTCCAGGCCTTTGGCGAAGCGGCCGAAGTGCTGAACCGGCAGCGCCAGGTGGAGGAGGAGATGGGCTCCGAACGGGCCGCCACCGACGCCGACCATCTCGACGCGCTGATCCACGAGCTGGGCGGGCTGCAGAGCCGCTTCGAAAGCCTGCATGGCTACGAGCTCGATGCCCGCATCGACAAGCTCCTGCCCACCATCGGCTTCAGCCCGGAGGGGGCCGAACAGCTGGTGGGCGACTACTCCGGCGGCTGGCAGATGCGCATCGCCCTGGGCAAGGTGCTGCTGCAGGAGCCGGATCTACTGCTGCTCGACGAGCCCACCAACCACCTGGATGTGGAAACCATCCAATGGCTGGAGGACTACCTGATCGGCCAGACCTGCCCCCTGGTGGTGATCAGCCACGACCGCGCCTTCCTCGACCGGGTCTGCAACCAGATCGTGGAGACCGAGCGCGGCATCTCCCGCAGCTACCTGGGCAACTACAGCCAGCACCTGGAGCTGAAGGCCCTGGAACGCGAGGCCAGCCAGGCGGCGTTTGAGCGGCAGCAGAAGGAACTGGCCAGCCAGCAGGCCTACATCGATCGCTTCCGGGCCAGTGCCACCCGCTCCACCCAGGCCAAGAGCCGCGAAAAGCTGCTCGACAAGGTGGAACGCATCGAAGCGCCGGTGGAGAGCCTGAGCGGCCCACGCTTCCAGTTCCCGGCCGCCCCCCGCAGTGGCCGCCAGATCGCCCTGATCGAGGAGCTCAGCCACAGCTATGGCGATCAACTCCTGTTCCTGGGGGCCAACCTGGAGGTGGAAAGGGGCGATCGCATCGCCTTCGTGGGCCCCAACGGCGCCGGCAAATCCACCCTGCTGCGGCTGGTGATGGGAATCGAGACCCCGGATGACGGGCGAGCCGTGCTGGGGGAACACAACGTGATCGCCGCCTACTTCGAGCAGAACCAGGCCGAAGCGCTCGACCTGTCCAAAACCGTGATCGACACCCTGTTCGAGGCGGTTCCGGACTGGACCCAGACCCAGGTGCGCTCCCTGCTGGGCAGCTTCTGCTTCAGCAACGACGCCGTGTTCAAGGAGGTGGGCAAGCTCAGCGGCGGCGAGAAGGCCCGATTAGCCCTGGCCCTGATGTTGCTGATGCCCTGCAATCTGCTGGTGCTGGATGAACCCACCAACCACCTGGATATCCCCGCCAAACAGATGCTGGAAGATGCCCTGATGGAGTACGAGGGAGCCGCCCTGGTGGTGAGCCACGACCGCTACTTCGTGTCGCGAGTGGCCAACAAGATCGTCGAACTTCGCGACGGCGAATTGGTGCTTTATCGCGGCGATTACGCCTACTACCGCGAGAAGAAAGCCGAGGAGAGCGCCGCCGCCGAAGCGGCCCTGCAGGCGGAGGCCCAGGAGGCCAAACGCAAGGCCAATCGCGCCAAACAGCAGAGCAAACAGGCGGCCAAGACCGCTGCCCGCAAGCCATCTGCCGCCTGAGCCGGGGGCGCCCCGCGCAGACCACCCCACAAACAACTTCACACTCCCCTAGGCAAGAGCACTCATTGTTCTTGGAGTAGACGCAAGTTGTGCATACGCTGAGTGCATCCCCGCCACCAAGCCATGGGCGTCGTTTCGCAGCAGCCTTCCGGTCGCCCGGATAGCAACCATGGCAGCAGCCTGTTGGGTGCCAGCGGCACGCCCTGGCTGGACGCCGCCGGGCTGGATCCGGTGAACAGCTACTTCGAGTGCATCACCGCCTGCTCTGTCGACGACGGCGAGTGCGTCACCCGCTGCGTGGAGGTGCTGCGCGAAGGGGATTAGCCCCCGCAAGCACCCCTCAGCCCCCTCGTCCCACCAGGCTGAACAACTCCACCGGGGTGACCTGCAGCTGCAGCACCTGGCCGGATCGCTTGATGCGCAGGGCCATGGGACGGCCAACGCCATTGCGCTCCACCAACTGCGTCAGCTGGGCCGGGTCCCGCACGGGTTGATCCCCCACCGCGGTGATCACATCCCCGGCTTGCACCCCCGCCCGCGCCGCCGGGCCGCCCGGCATCACGTTGCGCACCCGGGCGCCGGCCACCATGGCGCCGCTGGCATCGCGCTCCGGCTCCAGGGCCACCCCCACCATGGCGTGGCTCACGGTGCCCGTGCTCACCAGCTGCTGGGCGATGCTGCGGGCCCGGTTGATGGGGATCGCGAAGCCCAGGCCCGCTCCGGGGCCGGAGCGCACCAGGGTGTTGATCCCCACCACGGCACCGTCGGCATCCAACAGGGGGCCACCGGAATTGCCCGGGTTGATGGCGGCGTCGGTCTGGATCAGCTCCAGGCGCTTATCGGTGATCCCCAACTTGGCGGCATTGCGGTTGAGGCTGCTGATGATCCCCAGAGTCACGGTCTGATCCAGACCGAACGGATTGCCCACGGCGATCACCCACTCCCCCACCTGCAGGTTGTCGGAATTGCCCAGGGGCGCCACGGGCCATGGGCCCGCCCCCACCAGCCGCACCACGGCCAGGTCGGTCACGGGGTCCGCACCCACCACCTTGCCCTCCACGCGGCGCCCATCACTGAGCCCCACGGTCACCCGCGTGCTCCCCTCCACCACATGAGCGTTGGTGAGCAGCAATCCCGAGGGGTCGTAGAGCACTCCACTGCCCTGGCCCCGCTCGGTGCGCTGGGAGGGGGGAAGCGGAGCCGCGCCACCCGGCGGCAGGCCAAAAAACTGACGCAGCAGCGGGTCCATGAACGGGAACCCCTGGCTGCCAGATCCGCGCTGCACCAGCACCGTGCGCTCAGTGTCGATGGTCACCACCGCCGGCCCGCTCAGCCGCACCGCCTCCGCCACGAAGGAACGGCGCGTCGAGGCCGGTGGGGCAGCAACCGCCGCCTGGCCCCAGGCGCTGGCGGGGGCCCACAACGGCAGGCCCGTGCCAAGGGCCAGGGCCGCCCCCACCAGCAGGGGCATCGACCGGGAACGTGCGACGGCCATTCAGCCGAACAACAGCTGCCCACGACCGTAGGCAAGGTATCTGGGGTGGCAACGGCGGCCGCCAGGGGGATTCCCCCCCCCGCCACCGATCGCCTTCTGGAGCGATGATGGTGGTGATCGCTTGGGGTGCGCCTGCCCCAGCCCACGCCGCAGCTGCCATGTCCAGCTCCGATCTCTTCGCCAAGCTGCTGCCGCTGGTGTACGGCGGATGCTTTCTGGCGCTGTTGTGGCAGGCGTTTCAGATCATGGGCCGCGGCTTCAGCGCCGTACCCCGCCCCGGTGATGCCAACCGCACGCCCAGCGGTGACCGCACCGGCCGCCTCACCATCCACCCGGAGCTGCTGGATGCGGACGGGCAGATCACCAATGACGACCTACTGACCGTGCGCTTCAGCGGCGATAACGAGCAGCCCGCCTTGCCGAACGACCCCAATTGATCCCGTTGGGGCCCATCAACTGGTACAACCGTTGGGTGCTTGTGGACATCGGCGGAGGCTGAGTGGAGCAAAGAACCCGGATCGTGGCTGCGGTGCTCAAGGCCATCAAGCTGCCCCCGCGCTTCCAGCTCAAGCTGGTGAAGGAAGATCCGATTCGCCTGGAACTGATCCTCACCCCCGCCTACGGCAAGGAGCCAATCCTGGTGGGCCTGGTGGAATCGCAGGATCTGGTGGCCCGGCGCGACCGTGAGGGCCGCATCCCCCGTGACCTGCAGGGCACCTGGGACTGGACCGTGCGCCACGGCAAGGTGAGCACCGGCGGCTGGAACCCTTACCTCAAGGAAGCCCTGCAGACGATGTTTGAAACCGGTCTGCCGGCAATCGTCTACGAAGAAAACACCGGTGAGGTGTACCACCCGGTGGACGGCGCCCGCCACGTGCGCTGAACCAGCGCTTGGCGGCAACCAC
>JBEIQU010000138.1:0-4879 GCA_040376355.1 Prochloraceae cyanobacterium
CGGGGCGACATTCGCTTCCTCAAGGTGAGTAACCGCAGCACCGTGGCGTTCACCCGCAGCTATCGCGGCACCACGGCACTGCTGGTGCACAACCTGGCGGCGATCGTGCGGCCGGTGTATTTGGATCTGGCGGCCCATGCCGGCTGCAGGCCCATTCATTTCAGCGGCAACCACGGCTTCCCGCTGATCGGCGCCGATCCCTACTTCCTCAGCCTGGCGCCTTACGAATCGCTGTGGTTCCTGCTGGAGCCCGCCTGAATGCCCCTGGATGCGTTGATCAGCGCCAGCCTGGCCGCCCCGGCGGTGCTGCTGTATCTGGATTTTGACGGCACGCTGGTGTCGATCCGCCGCGACCCCGGCGGCTGCCAGCTGAGCCCGGCCGTGCTGGCGTCGTTGCAGCAGCTCAGTCGGAGCCTGGGGGCGCCACCGCTGGATCTGGCGGTGATCAGTGGCCGCAGCCTCGAGGATCTTCGCCAGCGGCTGGGGCCGGGGCTGGAGCACCTCAGCCTGGCGGGCAACCATGGCCTGGAGATTGCCAGCGATGGCGGCCTCTGGCGCGATCCCCGCGCCGAGGCGCTGGTGCCGCAGCTCAACGCCGTCGCCGAGCGGTTGCGGCAATCGCTGCAGCGTTGGCCCGGGGCCTGGCTGGAGCACAAGGGGCTCAGCCTCAGCTTGCACACGCGCCGCCTGCCGGAGGCGGCGCGTGAACCCCTGGCCCATGCGCTGCTGCCGCTGCTGGAGCAGATCACCGCCGAGGGCCAGTTCCAACTGCGGCGCGGGCGGCTGGTGCTGGAGATCCGTCCGGCGATCCCGCACACCAAGGCCGATGCGGTGCAATGGCTGGAGGCCGCCGCCCAGCGCCGCGGTCTGTGGAACACCACCGCAGGCCAGCCACCGCTGCGTCTCTATGTCGGCGACGACGACACCGATGAAGACGTGTTCCGCCTGTGGCCCGGGGTGGTGGGGGTTCGGGTGGGCCCGGGAGCTCAGCCGACTGCCGCCAGCCATCGCCTCAGTGGGCCGGCGGGGCTGGCCCAGTGGTTGGCCGCCTTGGCGGAGGCCCGTCACCACATCGGGCAGCCCCAGCCCTGACCGCCCATGCCGCCCCCCATGCCGGTCATACCGCCAGTGCGGCTTTGGCAGGTCTGTAGGTCGGCGTTGGTGCTGGCCTTGTCGATGCAGCGCAGCCGTTGCTCCAGGCGGGCCTGCAGCCGCTGGGTCATCTGCCGCATCAGTAGCCGCTGCTCCTGAAACGACAGCGGTTCTGCCCCGCTGGGCAGGGGTTGGACGGCCAACGCCATGGCGAACAACCAGGGTGCGGCCCGCAGCAGCTTGGTCATCACCGACATCCGTGAAGGGGCTGCTTCCGGCCTAGGCAGCGCCGAACTGGCTGGCCCCCCGCTGCCGCCTGCCCCCGGCCCGTTTGCCGTGGATTCGCTGCAGTGTGTCGAGCGATCCAGCCGTGAACGGCAAAAGACTGGAGGGGATCGCCGTAGCCCGATGGGCGCCGCACCATGGATCTAACGGGGCCTGCGCTGCGGGTGGCTGGCCTCTGGGGGGCCTGGCTGTTGCTGATGCTGTTTCACGTGGAACTGGGGCTGATGCCGCTGTTCCACGGCGCCTCGGTGGAGATCGAGAGCCGCGTGGCCCCCCAGCAGCTGCCGCGCATCTTCCTGGCGATGCTCGTCTACTTCCTGATCCCTGTGCTGGCGCTGTTGCTCGCCATCCACGCCGTGTCGGCTCCCGGGGGGTGGAGTGCCACGGCCCCTTGGCGAGCGGCGCAGTTCTGGCTGAGCGTGGTCTACAGCGTCACCAACCTGGTGCACCTGCTGGCGGATGTGCGCATCCCCGATGCCCGCAGCGATCAGATCCTGCTGATGCTGGTGCTCAGCCTGGTGGGCCTGCTGCTCAACCTGGAGACCTGGCAGTGGTGGCAGCCATGAGCCCCTTGGCGGCCCTGCTGCTGGGCAGCGCTGGGATGAGCCTGATCGCCCTGGTGGGGGGGCTCACGGTGCTGTTGCCGCGGCGTTGGTTGCAGGCGCTGTTGTTGCCGTTGGTGGCCCTGGCGGCCGGCTCGCTGCTGGGGGGTGCCCTGTTTCACATGCTGCCGGAGGGGTTTGCGGTGCTCGAGCCCCGCCAGGCGGGCGCCTGGATCGCCGCGGGCTTCACGTTGTTTCTGGCCCTGGAGCAACTGCTGCACTGGCACCACTCCCATCACCAGGGGCTGCGCGGGGCTGCCCCCGGGGCGGAGCCGGTGGCGGCGCTGATCCTGTTGGGGGATGGGCTGCACAACCTCACCTGCGGCCTTGGCGTGGCCAGCACCTATCTGATCCATCCCGCCGCCGGTGTGGCCACCTGGTTGGCCGCCGCCGCCCATGAAATCCCGCAGGAGCTGGGTGATTTCGGCGTGTTGGTGCACAGCGGCTGGCGGCCGCGCCAGGCCCTGCTCTGGAATGGCGTCTCGGCGCTGACGTTTCCGCTGGGGGCGCTGCTGGCTTGGGGCCTGCGGGGCTCCAACCTGTTGGCCCCGCTGGTGCTATTTGCCGCCGGCAACTTTCTCTACATCGCCGCCTCCGACCTGGTGCCCGAGATCAAGGCGCGTTTGGCACCCCAGGAGGCCCTGCTGGGGTTCGCTTGGTTTGCCGCCGGCCTACTGCTGTTGGCTGGGTTGGCCAGGGATGTTGGCTAGGGATTGCGCGGCTCCGGCCGCGGGCCGGCCTCCCGCAGCTCCTGGCCGGGGACCTTGAGCAGCGGCCGGTGGGGCTGGTTGCCGAAGTGCTGACGGGCCAGGGCCAACAGCTCGCCGTCGCTGCAGGCCCGTTCATCCACCGTTTCGGTGTCCAGCCGCTCCAGCCATTGGGGATGGTGGTGCTGCAGATGCTGCATCAGCAGCTGGCGCAGGTCGCTCTGGCCGTGGCCATGGCCCAGCAGCAACACCCGATCCGCCTGCCCCACCGCTGTGCACAGCTGCTCCAGGTAGGCGTGATCCAGCGGCGCCCGTTGGCCAGCGATGTCGCGGTCATGGCGGTGGCTGAGCCGTTGGCCGCTGCTCCACAGGCCGTGGGGCTTGAGTTCCGCGGCGTGCACGTCGTCGCCCTCGAGCCACCACAGCCGGGCACCGCCGTGGTCAAGCTGAATCAGCAGCCGCCGGGCCTGGTCACCGCGCTGTTGGACCTCGGGCGGTTGCGGCTGCTCCGGGCTGATGCCCGCCTGCTGCAGCCAGCGCCGCAGCCGCAGGATGCCCTCCTCGTCGAGAAACGGATGCTGCAGGCCGCTGGCGCCGTGCAGCACCAGCACCTCACCACTGCCGAGCTGGATGCGGAGTCGATGGTCGCCCATTGGCTCCAGGGAGGCGCCGAGGTGCAGCAACAGCGACTCCACGGCCGCTAGGCGCAGGTTGTGCTGGATCGGATGGGCGAACAGGGCCTGCAGCGTGCGTTGATGCTGCTGTTTCATCGTCGCCACCAGTCCAGAGGGCACAGCTCGAAGCTATGGAGCTCCGCTGGCTCTGGGGTCAGCAAATCCGCGGCAACTGTTCACCACGCCCCACCTCCAGGGGGCGTAACACCCCCAGTGCATTGCGCAGCTTCACCGGATGCAGGCCGTCGAACAGATCCTGCTGCTGGGTTCGCCGCACCACCCGGCCGATGCGGGCCGCCTCGGGCTGCTGCCGCTGCAGCAGGGCCAGGGCCTGATCGGCCTGGGGTTCCGGACAGATCACCAGCATGCGCCCCTCGTTGGCCATGGTCAGGGGGTCGAGCCCCAACAGCTCGCAGGCGCCCCGCACCGCCGGATGCAGGGGGATCGCCGTTTCCTCCAGCTCGATCACACAGCTGGCATCGCGGGCGATTTCATCGATGGCCCCCGCCAGGCCACCGCGGGTGAGGTCCCGCAGGCAGTGCAGGGTCAGGCCCGCCTGCAACAGCTGCTGCACGCTGGGTTGCAGGGGCGCTAGGTCGCTGTCCAGGTTGGTGCGGACGCCCAGCTCCGGCCGCGCCGCCAGGATCGCCAGGCCATGGCGCCCCAGATCGCCACTCACCAGCACCGCATCGCCGGGCTGCACCGCCGGTGGGCCGATGGCCAGGCTGTGCTCCACCACACCGATGGCGGTGGTGTTCACGAACAGGCCATCGGCGTTGCCGCGCTCCACCACCTTGGTGTCGCCGGTGATCACCGCCACCTCGCAGAGGGCGCAGGCTGCGCGGATGGAGGCGATCACCCGCTCCAGGGTGGCCAGGGGCAGCCCCTCCTCCACGATCAACCCCAGGCTCAGGGCCAGGGGCCGGGCCCCCGCCATGGCCAGGTCGTTGACACTGCCGATCACCGCCAGCCGGCCGATGTCGCCGCCGGGGAAGAACAGGGGCCGCACCACATAGGAATCGGTGCTCAGGGCCAGCCGGCCGGAGGGGGCCTGCAGCAGGGCGGCATCGTGCAGGGCGGTGGGGCCGTTGCTGGCTGGGTTGCTGCCGCTCAGGCCGGGCACCACCAGCGTGCGGATCAGCCATTGGCTCAGGGCACCGCCGCCGCCGTGGGCCAGTTGGATGCAGTCTTGTTCCGGCTGCATCACTCAGCGCGGGTAGCGGTAGTAGGCGGCGCAGGCCCCTTCGCTGGACACCATCGGTGCCCCCAGGGGCCGCTCCGGGGTACAGGCGGTGCCGAACTGGGGGCATTGGTTGGGCCGTAGCACCCCCTGCAGCACCAGGCCGCTGGGGCAGCGATCGTGCCGCTCCTGGGGTGTGGCGCCTGAGCGGGCGCCTGGTGGTACCACCGCCAGCTGGGCGTAGGGCGCCTGCAGCTGGTAGCCGCCGGCAGGGATGGTGCCCAGACCGCGCCAGGGGGTGTCGATCGGCGTGAACACCCGCTGCAGGTGGGCGCGGGC
>JBEIQU010000112.1:0-5633 GCA_040376355.1 Prochloraceae cyanobacterium
CCGCCGGCGCTGCCCCCCTCGATGGCGATCCGCTCGGCGCTGGCCAGCCCCCGCTCCACCACGGCGCTGGCGGCGGCGGCGCAGTCGGCCACATCCACCACGCCCCATTGGCCCTGCAGCCGCTCGCGGTAGGCGCGGCCAAAGCCCGTGGAGCCGCCGTAATTCACATCCACCACCCCCCAGCCGCGGCTGGTCCAGTACTGAACGCTGAGGCTGAGCCCCGTGCGGGCCATGCCGGTGGGGCCGCTATGGCCCTTCACCAGCAGCGGCGCCTGGGGGTGCCCGCCGCCCTGCGGGGGGTAGTACCAGGCCTGGGTGGGCTGGTCGCCATGGCCGGCAAACCACAGCTCCTCCGGCTGGCTGATGGCCTCCGCCGGCAGGGGGCAGGGGGCGGCTGGGGTGTGGCTCCAGTGGCCTTGCGCCAACTCCAGCTCCAGCAGCCCGGAGGGCTGGCTGGGGCTGCTGGCCACGCAGGCGATCCGGCCCGCTTCGGCGCTCAGGCCCGCCAGATCGCAGAACGGTTGCTCGATGGGGCTCCAGTGGCCGCTGGTGTCGGCAGGGCTGGGCAGGTCCACCTGACCCAGCTGCCAGCGGCCGTTGCGGCAGGCCATGGCCAGCAGTCGCTGGCCATCCCAGGCGGTGGTGGCCATGCCGAACACCCACTGGGGCATGGCGAATTCCGCCGCCATCGGCAGCAGCGCCTGCCACTGGGGGGTCGTGGAGGGTGAGGCAACCGCCGCCTGGGGCCAGCGCTCCAGGTTCCAGAAGCCGCTGCGGTCGTTGGCTACCACCAGATCGGCGCCGGCCCAGAGCGGTTGGAACACCGAGCAATCCGCAGGCCCATCTCCACCGTGGCTGTTGCCGTGGTCGCTGCCGGTTCCTGCCACGGGGCGCGCAGCCTCCAGGTGTCCCTGCGCATCGATGGAAGCCAGCCACAGCTGGCTGCGCTCCCAGGGCATGTGGGGCTGCTGCCATTCCACCCAGGTCAGCCGCGAGCCCTCGGGAGACAGGGCCGGGTAGCCGCAGAAATCTTGGGCGGCATGGAGGAGCTGCGGGTCACCGCCCTCCAGGCTCACCGCCACCAACTGGTCGCGGCCGCCCTGTTCGAGCACGCCGATCCAGCGCTGCCGCTGGGGGTCGATCACCCCTCCCCCCAGGGCGCCGTTGAAACGTCCCTCCGGAGGGCAGGGGGTGAGCCGTTGCGGTTTGGCTCCGGGCCGTTCGAGATCCAGGCGCCAGAGGCAGCGGTCACCGTCGTGCACGAACACCGCCACGCCGTTGCCTGCACCGTTGCGGCCGATGGCGCAGGCACCGCCGCCGTATTCATGCACCCGGCAGCGCAGGTTCCAGGGGCCGGGGGTGAGCTCTTCGGCAACGCCCCCCGGCCGCCGGGCCATCAGCGTGGTGCGCCCCTGCTCCTGGGGCCGTTGTTCCAGCCAATGGAGAACGCCATCCAGTAGCCGGGGCTCCTTCAGGGCCGGCGTTCGGCCCAGCACCAGTTCAGCGGAGAGGGGTGCGGGGCTGGTGCTCAACGGAACCCTCCGGGGATGGCTTCTAGAATCGCCTTCACGCAACCGCTCTAGAGGAGAGGCCTTGGCCAGCAGCTTCGCCAAGTTGGCCCGTTCGGCCGAGCGGGCCGGTCGTCTGCAGGTGTCCAAGCAGCCTGTCGACAACCCCCCCTACGACATCCACAAGCTGGGGGATCAGGTGCTGCGCACCCCCGCCCGTCGCATCGGCAAGGTGGATGACGCCGTGCGCAAGCTGGCCGCCGACATGTTGGTGAGCATGTATGCGGCCCGGGGCATTGGCCTGGCGGCCCCCCAGATCGGCGAGCCCTTGCAGCTGCTGGTGATTGATCTGGACCTCGAGGATCCCGAGAGCCCGCCGCTGGTGCTGATCAACCCTGAGATCAGTGCGGTGGGGGGCAGCCTCTGCACCTATGAGGAGGGCTGCCTGAGCATCCCCGGGGTGTATCTGGATGTGGTGCGCCCCAGCGTGGTGGAGGTGAGCTACCGCGACGAGCTGGGCCGCCCCAAGCGCACCAAGGCTGATGGCCTGCTGGCCCGCTGCATCCAGCATGAAATGGATCACCTCAATGGCGTGCTGTTCGTGGACCGGGTCACCGACCACGACAAGCTGCGGGAGGGGCTCGATGAACAGGGCTTCAACCCCGCGGATGTGCGCTCCATCGGCTGAGCCGCCGCCGACCCTGAAACGCCGAGGACCCTGACGATTTCCCCCCATGCCCATGAAACCCCTGGCCGGCCTCTTCCTGGCCCTGGCCTGCCTGCTGGGCATCGCCGCCACCGGCTCGGTGTTTGAACTCGCCTACGGCGAGCCCGATCTGGGGGTGGGCACCACCCGCTTGATCCTGGGACTGGCCCTGCCCGGCACCGTGCTCAGCCTGCTGCTGGCGATTCGGATCAACAAGCCGCTCTAGGGGACTGGCGTCTCCAGCTGGCACTTCTACGATCCCTGCGCTGCCTTCCTCATCTGTGATCCAAACGGTCCGCCCCCTGGCTGCCCTGGTGCCTTTGGTGGCCTCGATCGGCCTGGCCTCCCCGCGCCCTGCAGTGGCCCAGGCCCTGTTTCAGGCGGTGGATGTGGACCAAACCAAATTCGTGATCGTGGCGGCGCCGATCGGGGATGGCAGCCGCGCCCAACTCAACATCTATGAGCAGCGCACGGCCGTCCGGCCCTGCTTCAGCGTTCAGGGCAGCGCCCCCGCGGCGGTGAATCCGCTGCTCTCCAACTTCGATTTCACGGGCATCTGCAACCGCTTCATCGATGGCAATGGCTACTCGGTGCGCGTGGGTACCAGCGATCTGGGCACCGTGTATCGGCTCAGTGTGGTGAAGCAGGCCAATGACACCCTGCTGATGGCCCTGCCCACCAAAGCCGGCGCTGGCCCGGAAATGCTGGTGGCCCGCACCGCTGGCCCCGGTAGCACCTTCCTGTTGCTGGTGCCGGAGCCCGGCTGGAAGCTGATGCGCCGCCAGTTCGGCGGTCGGGTGCTCGGGCATGTGTACCTCTACCGCGACAGCTGGCCTGAGGCAACGCCTGGCGCCGCCCCGGCGGCCACCCCTGGCGCCACCCCCATCCGCGGTCTCTGGTGAGGGGTGGAGCGCTTGCTACCATCGTCAAACTGCACAGACTTTTGACGGCTTCATGACCCAGGTCACCGTTGGCGAGAACGAAGGCATCGAATCGGCCCTGCGCCGCTTCAAGCGCCAGGTGTCCAAAGCCGGGATCTTCGCCGACCTCAAGCGTCTGCGTCACCACGAGACCCCCGTCGAGAAGTACAAGCGCAAGGCCCAGCAGCGCCGCCGCCGCCGCTGATCGCCGGATCCCGAACGATCTTCTGGCCTCAGAACCCTTCAGTCGGGAACCGGTGTTTCTACCGGTTCCCGCTTTTTATTGGCGTGTCAATGATGGGAGTACCCCTGTCGAGGAGTCCCATGAGGCGTTTGATTCAGGCGTTGAACCGGTGGTTCGGCAGCAGCGTGGGCAATGCGTTTGGCAACCCCCTAGAGGAGCGTTTGCATCAGCCGCCCAGCGTTGGGGTTCAGCCCTACCGCGATCACCCTCACAAGCCCTGAGGCGGCTGGTCAAAGCTGCGGTAACTGAGGGCCTCGGCCAGGGCTGAGGCCTCCACCTCGAGGCTGGCCTCAAGGTCGGCGATGGTGCGTGCCACCCGCAGCAACCGCTCCGCTGCCCGGGCGCTCAGGCCCCGCTGATCCACCGCCTGCTGCCACAGGTCCAAGGCGGCGCTGCTGATGCGGCCGCACTGCCCCAGCTGGTGACCGCTGAGTTGGCCATTGCTCAGACCGTCCAGGTTGCGCTGCAGCATCCGCTGGCGCGCCGCGGCGACGCGTTCGGCCACCACAGCGCTGGTCTCCTCAGCCCCTCTGGGTCGCTCCAGGCCGGGCCGCAGTTGGCTGGCGCCGGGCCGCCGCATCACCACCTGCAGATCGATGCGATCCAGCAGGGGGCCCGCCAGCCTCCCCCAGTAGCGCAGCCGTTGGGCAGTGCCGCAACGGCAGGGGTGGTCCGGGTCTCCGGCCCAGCCGCAGGGGCAGGGGTTGGTGGCGGCCACCAGAGTGATGGCGCAGGGGAACCGCAGCCGCTGGCGGGCCCGGCTCAGCCACAGCTCCCCCTGCTCCAGCGGTTGGCGCAGTTGGTTGAGCACATCGCGCCGAAATTCCGCCAACTCATCGAGGAACAGCACCCCCCGGTGGGCCAGGGACAGTTCGCCGGGGCGCAGGGTGCTGCCACCGCCGGCCAGGGCTGGGGCCGAACAGCTGTGGTGGGGGCTGCGGAAGGGTCGTTGCTGGATCAGGCCATGGGCCTGCGGCAGCAGCCCCGCCACCGAATAGAGCTGGGTGAGCTCCAGCTGTTCCGCAGGCTGCAGGGGCGGCAGCAGTCTGGGCAGGCAGCGGGCCAGCAGGGTCTTGCCGCTGCCGGGCGGACCCACCAGCAACAGATGGTGCTGCCCCGTCGCGGCGATCTCCAGGGCCCGTCGCCCATGGGCCTGACCCTGCACCTCCGCCAGATCACGGCCCGCGTCCGCCTGGAGATCTGGATGCCCATCGCCGCATTCGCGCACCCGGGCCAGGGCGGTTGGGGGGCTGTGCAGCAGGGCTAGGGCCTCCTCCAGGTTCGCCGCCGGCCAAACCGCCAGCCCCGTCACCAGTGCGGCTTCCGGGCCATTCGCCTCGGGCAGCAGCAGGGCCCTGGCCCCATGCTGCTGGGCCGCCAGCGCCAGGGAGAGCGCCCCGCGCACGGGGCGCAAGGCTCCCCCCAGCCCCAGTTCACCGGCGCACCAGATCCCCTGCAGCAGGACCGGATTGAGCTGGCCACTGGCGGCCAGCACCGCCAGGGCGATGGGCAGGTCGAAGGCGGGCCCCTGCTTGCGGAGATCCGCCGGTGCCAGGCTCACCACCACCCGCGTCAGCGGCGGCCGCAGGCCGCTGTTGCGCAGGGCCGCCCGTACCCGCTCGCGGGATTCCTGCACCGCCGCATCCGCCAGGCCGACGATCTGCAGCCCGGGGAGCCCCGGGGCGATGTCCACCTCCACGGCCACCTCCACCGCCTCCAGCCCCACCAGGGCTGCACCGCTGCACCGTGCCAACATCGGCCCATTCGCGATTCACAGAGGTGGAATGCCACCGCTGTTGCATCGCCAGCGCCAGCAACCCCTGCGCCTGCCCCCCAGCGTCCGCACCCATGGCTGAGCCCACCGATCTCGCTGCCGACCTGGCCGCCGATCTTGCTGCCAACGACACGATCTTCGGTCGCATCCTGCGGGGGGAGATCCCCTGCGATCCGGTGCACGCCGATGAGCGCTGCCTGGCCTTCCGCGACGTGGCGCCCCAGGCGCCGGTGCACATCCTGGTGATTCCCCGCCGCCGGCTGATGACTCTGGCCGAGGCCCAAGCGGGTGATGCGGAGCTGCTGGGTCACCTGCTGCTGGTGGCCGCGCAGGTGGCCCATGAGCAGGGCCTGACGGCGTTTCGCACGGTGATCAACAGCGGTGCCGACGCCGGTCAGACGGTGTTTCACCTGCACGTGCATGTGATCGGCGGCCGTCCCCTGGCCTGGCCGCCCGGCTAAACGGCCACAATGACGGCATC
>JBEIQU010000038.1:0-10180 GCA_040376355.1 Prochloraceae cyanobacterium
ATGCCCTCGATGAGGTGGACAGCTTCCTGGACGGGGTGAATGTGGAACGCCTGGCGGCCCTGATCGCCCGCCAGGCCAATGCGGCCCAGTTCATGGTGGTGAGCCACCGCCGCCCGATGATCGGCGCCGCCACCCGCACCATCGGCGTCACCCAGGCCCGCGGCGCCCACACCCAGGTGGTGGGATTACCACCGGCAGCCTGAGGAAAGCCCCTTAACCCTCGGCCACAATGCGCCCATGACAACCACCCCCACCGGCAGCGACCCCAACGCCACCCCGAGCGATCGGCTCTGGCTGCGTTCGGAGCTGATGGGCACCCAGGTGATCACCCGTGACACGGGCCGGCGCCTCGGGGTAGTGGGCGAAGTGGTGGTGGACATCGACCGCCGCGAAGTGGTGGCCCTGGGCCTGCGGGACAACCCGCTGACCCGCTTCCTGCCAGGCCTGCCCCGCTGGATGCCGCTGCAGAGCATCCGTCAGGTGGGTGACGTGATCTTGGTGGATTCGGCCGATTCGCTGTCGGAGGGCTTCAACCCCGACCGCTACTCCAAGGTGATCAACTGCCAGGTGGTGACCGAAGCCGGTGAGCAGCTAGGGCGCGTGCTGGGCTTCAGCTTCGACATCGAAACCGGTGAGCTCTCCAGCCTGGTGCTCGGCGCCCTGGGGGTGCCGCTGCTGGGGGAAGGGGTGCTGAGCACCTGGGAGCTCACGGTGGAGGAAATCGTGAGTAGCGGCCCCGACCGGATCATTGTTTACGAAGGGGCCGAAGAGAAGCTCAAGCAACTAGGCACCGGCCTGCTGGAGAAGCTCGGTGTGGGCGGCCCCAGCTGGGAGCAGGAGGAGCGCGAGCGCTACCGCCTCAACGCGGTGCCGGTGGAGAACCAGCTGGCGGCGGGCCAGCCCACCGCCCAGGAGCAGCAACGCCGCATCCAGCCCGCCACCAACCGCCGCTTCGAAGCGGAGGACGATTACGACTATGTGGAGGTGGATCAGCGCCGCGAGCGGGAACCGCTGCGGCAGCGGCGCTACCTCGACGACGACCCGTTGGATGCGCGTCCTGACCCGCGCCGTGAGCCGCTGGAGGTCCGCCGCGATCCCATGGGTGAGTCGCCCCGGAGGCGCTACGTGCGCGATGAAGCGCCCTTGGATGTGGAACCCCTCGACCAGGACCCCTGGTAGGCCGCCAAGCCCCTGGTCAGCCCGGCGATCGCTGATACGGTTGGCGCCGCAAAGTCGTGTCTATGGCCGCCTCTCCCCTGCAGCTGGGTCTGGTGTTTGGCGGGGTCTCCGGGGAGCACGCGGTGTCGATCCGCTCGGCCAACACCGTGGCGGCAGCCCTGCGGCGCGGGGCTAACGCGGAGCGTTATCAGCTGCGCTGCTTCTACATCGACCAGTGGGGACATTGGTGGCCACCCGCCGTGGCCGATGCGGTGCTGGCCAAGGGCAGCCCGGCCATGGCCGGCGACCTGCCGGCGGCCCCTCTGCGGCCCGGGTTTCAGGGATTCCCGGAAGGGGCCCTGGACATCCAGGTGTGGGTGCCGGTGCTGCATGGTCCCAATGGTGAGGACGGCACGATCCAGGGCCTGTTCAGCCTGATGCAGGTGCCCTTTGTGGGATCAGGGGTGCTGGGTTCGGCCGTAGGCATGGACAAGCAGGCCATGAAGGCGGCCTTCGCCGCAGCGGGGCTCCCCCAGGTGCCCTACGCCTGCGTGGAGGCCGAGGAGCTCCAACAGACGCCGGAGGCCCTGGTGCTACGGCTGGAGCAGCACCTGGGCTACCCCTGCTTCATCAAGCCGGCCAACCTCGGCTCCTCCGTGGGCATCAGCAAGGCCACCAATCGGGCCGAGTTGCTGGCGGGCCTGAAGCTGGCCGCCAGCCATGACCCTCGCCTGGTGGTGGAGCAGGGGGTGAGCGCCCGCGAACTGGAATGCGCGGTGCTGGGTCAGCGGCAGATGCGCGCCTCGGTGCTGGGGGAGATCTGCTTCGAGGCCGACTGGTACGACTACGACACCAAGTACAGCGAAGGCAAAAGCCACACCGTGATTCCCGCCCAGGTGCCCGCCGACCTAGGCGAACGGGCGCGGGCCATGGCCATCGCCGCCTGCCGCGCCGTGGGGGCGTCTGGCCTGGCCCGGGTGGATTTCTTCTACAGCGAGGCCAGCGGTGAGCTCTGGCTCAACGAGATCAACACCCTGCCGGGCTTCACCAGCCAGAGCATGTACCCGATGTTGTGGGAGGCCAGTGGTGTGCCGCTGGAGGAGTTGGTGCACCAATTGGTGCAGCTGGCGCAAGAATCGGAGCATTCCAGCGCCGCCGGGGGGCTCCAAGCCGCATGAGTCACGGCCTGCTGTGGCTACCGCTGTTGGTGGTGTTCCCGCTGATCACAGCCCTGGGCTGGCTGGAGCGGCGGCGCCAGCACCTCTTCCGCGCCTGGGCGGAGGGGGCGGAACTCTCCAAGCTCGACGACTGCGGCGGTGCCCGCCTGATCGATGGCGTGGTCAGTTGGAGCGTCTTCGAATCCGGCAAGCTCACCACCAAGGGCAGCTTTGTGGTGAAGGGGCTGGAGATGGTGGAGCTGCTGGCCCTGGGCTCCGGCGAAGCCCCCCTCACCGAGGAGTCCCAGGGGGCCTGCCGCCTGCGGCTGGTGGGTGGCGGTGAGCAACAGGATGTGCCCTTCGCCGACGCCGACCGTGCCCGTCGCTGGATGGCGGAACTGATGGCCCGCTCCCGCTGCGAGCTGTGAGTCCCACCACCCCGCCCCGGGCCCAGCTGGCACCCGAACGCCGCAAGCAACTGCGCCAGCAACGGCGGCGGGAACGCCTCCAGCAGCTGTGGCGGATCCTGGTGCTCAGCGGCGTCGCGGGGGGGCTCAGCTGGGCGCTGCTGCGCCAGGGCTGGGTGCTGCGCAGCCCTGGGCAGATCGAAGTGGTGGGCAGCCGCCAGGTGAGCCGCGACCAGGTGATCCGTGAGGGCCAGCTGCAACTGCCGCTCCAGCTGCTTCAGCTCAAGCCCCAGGTGCTGGCCGAGCGGCTCTCCGCCGGCTTGCCGGTGGAGCAAGTGCAGGTGAGCCGGCTGATGCTGCCGCCGCGGCTACGCATCACCCTGGTGGACCGGCAAGCGGTGGCCAGCGCGGAGCGCCGCAGCAACCGCGGTCTGGAGCGGGGCTATGTGGATCGGCTCGGCAATTGGATGACCAGCCGGCAGCACCAGGGGGGCAGCGGCAACGCCGCACCCCAGGTGCAGGTGCTGGGCTGGCAGGAGCGGCTGCGGCCCCAGCTGGCCCTGGTGCTGGGGGAACAGCGCAGCCTGGGCAGCGCCCTGCAACAGGTGCGCTTCGAGCCCAATGGCAGCCTCTGGCTGCGCACCGCGGCCCTGGGGGATGTGCATCTGGGGCCGCCGGATCAGCGCCTGCCCAGACGCCTGGAGGTGCTGCGCCACCTGTCGACACACCTGCCCGGACAGATCCGCAACCTCAAGGTGCAGTCGATCGACCTCAGCGATCCGGAACAACCGGAACTGGGCCTCCCCGGCAAACCGCGCCTCAGCATCGCCGAAGCCACCCGGCAGGCCAAACCGCCCACCGCCCCTGGCACACCACCTGCAGCAGCACCCACCGGACGCGACTAAGCCGGTTCACCAGCAAACGGTGACAGCCGGTTGCGTGCCCCAAGCGGCCCGGCAAAGGTGTGCTGACTCCGGCATCTGATCGCGCGGATCAACGACATAATGCTGCGCAGCACCAACGGCATGGGACCTTCCATGGAGATCGCACCTGAAGGCTTCAGTGCCACTACCAACGGAAGCGGCGGCATCGTGCCCAGTCAATCGGCTCGCATTGAAGTGATCGGCGTGGGCGGCGGCGGCAGCAACGCCGTGAACCGCATGATCGCCTCTGATCTGCAGGGGGTGGGCTACCGGGTGCTCAACACCGATGCCCAGGCGCTGCTGCAGTCGTCCGCCAAGCAGCGTGTCCAGTTGGGTCAGAAGCTCACGCGGGGCCTGGGGGCCGGCGGCAACCCGGCCATCGGTCAGAAGGCGGCTGAAGAATCCCGCAGCGACCTGGCGCAAACCCTGCAGGGGGCCGACCTCGTGTTCATCGCCGCCGGCATGGGTGGCGGCACCGGCACCGGCGCCGCACCGGTGGTGGCGGAGGTGGCCAAGGAGTGTGGCGCTCTCACCGTGGGCATCGTCACCAAACCGTTCGGCTTCGAGGGGCGCCGCCGCATGCGCCAGGCCGAGGAGGGCATCGCCCGCCTGTCGGAGCACGTGGACACCCTGATCGTGATCCCCAACGACCGGCTGCGGGAAGCCATCGCCGGCGCACCGCTCCAGGACGCCTTCCGCGCCGCCGACGACGTGCTGCGGATGGGCGTGAAAGGCATCAGCGACATCATCACCAAGCCCGGCCTGGTGAACGTCGACTTCGCCGATGTGCGCTCGGTGATGACCGACGCCGGCACCGCCCTGCTGGGGCTGGGGGTGGGTTCCGGTCGCTCCCGCGCCAGCGAGGCCGCTCAGGCCGCCATCAGCAGCCCCCTGCTGGAGTCGGCCCGGATCGATGGCGCCAAAGGCTGCGTGATCAACATCAGCGGCGGCAAGGACATGACCCTGGAGGACATGACCACCGCCTCGGAGGTGATCTACGACGTGGTGGATCCCGAGGCCAACATCATCGTGGGGGCCGTGGTGGATGAGCGCCTCGAGGGCGAAATCCACGTCACCGTGATCGCCACGGGTTTCGAAGGCGGCGGTGCCTACCGCCCGGAGCGGGCGCTTGGCAGCTTCATCAACGCCTCCGGATCCGAGAGCGAGCCTCCCGGTGCAGCCATTCCGTCGTTTCTGCTGAACCGCCGCCAGGGCTAGAGCAAGAGGGTGACCCGGAATCCACGCCTGCCTGGAGCATCCCGTGTGGCTGCTCCCTTCCGGTTCTGACCAGATTTAGGCGTCCGGGCCGCGTGGGTCCGAGTCGTGCGGATGCTAGCAATGGGCCTCGGCGGTGAGGGGCTCACGGCGTGCGACCAGCTGATCTGCGCATCTGCAAGCAGGAGGGCCGGCCGATTGCGGTGCTCACGGCCTGGGATGCGCTCTCTGCCGCCCTCGTGGAACAGGCCGGCGCCGATGTGATCCTGGTGGGCGACTCCCTGGCGATGGTGGTGCTCGGCCACGCCACCACCCTGCCGGTGACCTTGGAGGAGATGGTCCTGCACACCCGCGCCGTGGGGCGTGGCCTGCAGCGCCCTGCCGACCAGCGGCCGCTGATCATCACCGACCTGCCGTTCCTCAGCTACCAGTGCGGAGCCGATGCGGCGGTGGCCGCCGCCGGCCAGGTGCTGAAGGACAGTCCCGCCGCAGGCGTGAAGCTGGAGGGAGCCGAACCGGAAACCCTGCAGGTGGTGGATCGGCTGGTGCGCAGCGGCATTCCGGTGATGGGGCATCTGGGGCTGACCCCCCAGTCCGTGCACCAACTGGGCTACCGCCGCCAGGCCAAGGACCCCATCAGCCAGGAGCGGCTCAAGCGGCAGGCCCGCGATTTGCAGGCCGCCGGCTGCTTTGCGCTGGTGCTTGAACACGTGCCCCAGGAGCTGGCGGCGGATCTGAGCGCGGAGCTCACCCTTCCGGTGATCGGCATCGGCGCCGGCGAGCAGTGCGACGGACAGGTGCGCGTCACCGCCGACCTGCTGGGCCTCACCGAACGCCAGCCCCCGTTCTGCCCGCCGCTGCTGGCGGGACGCGAGCTGTGCATTACGGCCCTTAGGGGCTGGGTGGCGGGCCTGCAGCCGCAACCGGCTCCCACGCCTCCCACCACCCCATCAACTCCCGCAGCACCGCATTGCTGAGGGCCAGGCCCTCGGGGTCGCTCAAGCGCCAGCGGGGCCCTTCGCGGCGCAGCAAGCCCTGCTCCACAAACGGCTGCCAGCGGCGGCACAGGGCCGCCAGGGCCGGCGCCGACACGCCCGCCTGATCCGCCAGGGCCTGCAGCGCCACCCCCTCCCGCCGGCGCAGGCCCACCAGCACCCGCTCATCGAAGGGCATCCCGTCACCGGGGGCTTCGGCAAAAGCCTCACCCTGCTGCAGGGTTTGCTGCAGCCAGGCGCCGTAGGCCTCACGGGTGCGCGGGCGGGCCTGGCGCTGGCCCCAGGGGGCGGAGGTGGCGCCGAGCCCGAAGCCCCACCAACCGGCGCCGCTCCAATAGACGCGGTTGTGGCGGGAGGCATGGCCCGGTAGGGCGTAATTGGAGATCTCGTAGTGGCCGTAGCCGGCGGCCGCCAGCTGCGCCACGCTGCACTCCTGCAGATCCGCCGCCAGGTCGTGCTCCGGCAGATCCAACTGGCCGCGCCGCTCCAAGCGCTCGAACACGGTGCCCGGCTCCACGATCAGGTCGTAGATCGAGAGGTGAGGTGGGCCCAGGGTGAGGGCCTGCCGCAGCTGCTGACGCCAGCCCCCCAGGGTCTGGCCCGGCAACGCCTGGATCAAATCGAGGCTCCAGCTGCTGAGCTGCCCGCGCCCCTGGGCCGCTCGCAGCCAGCCCGCCGCCTCCTGCACGTCCGCCAGGCGATGACGACGACCCAGCTGCGCCAGCACGGCGTCATCGAAGCTCTGCACCCCCAGGCTCACCCGGTTGATGCCGGCGGCCAGATAGCCCTGCAGATGGTTCTGATCAAAGCTGGCGGGATCCAGCTCCAGGGTGAGTTCAGCGCCGGGGGCGATGCCGTAGCGGCGGCGCAGGGCCCCCAGCAGCTGCTGCAGTTGCGGTGGCGCCAAGAGCGAGGGGGTGCCCCCACCCACATACACCGTGGAGAGGGGAGGCCCCGCCGGGGCGGCGCCAATCTCCTGCAGGAGCTGCGCCAGGTAATGGGCGATCGAGGCGCTGCCGGGCTGGTCGGGGGCGGCGCCGGCCCGATCCCCCAGGGGCACCACCGGGAAATCGCAGTAAAAACAGCGCCGGTGGCAGAACGGGATGTGCAGATAGGCGCTGCGGGGCGGCCAGCTGGCCGCTGAAGGCCGGTTACCTCCCCGGGCCAAAGCCCCCGGGATGGGGCATGCTGCCTGTTCAGAGCTCGCGGCAGCCACAGCACCAGCCATGGTGGACAGCCTCATCCTGGTGCTCTTCGTGGTGTCCGGCGCCGCCGCCGGCTGGCTGGGGGTGGATCTGCTGCCGGAGCAGCAGCTGATCCGCATCGACAACCTGGAGCAGCTGAGCTGGATCCTTGGCGGTGCCGGTGCCTTGGCGGGCCTGCTGGCGGGCGTGGTGTTCCAGCGGCTGCGACGGCGGCTGATGGAGCAGGTGCGCAGCATGCCCACCGACCTGCTGGTGAGCCGCGCCGTGGGTCTGATCCTGGGCCTGCTGGTGGCCAACCTGCTGATCTCGCCGATCCTGTTCCTCTCCCTCCCCTGGGAGCTGGTGCTGGTGAAGCCCCTAGCGGCCGTTGCCGCCAATGTGTTCTTCGGCGTGTCGGGCTACAACCTGGCGGAGGTGCATGGCCGCACCCTGCTGCGGCTGTTCAACCCCAGCAATGCCGAGGCCCTGCTGGTGGCCGATGGCGTGCTGATGCCGGCCACCGCCAAAATCCTCGACACCAGCGTGATCATCGATGGCCGCATTCGCGGCCTGCTGGAGTCGGGCCTGCTGGAGGGCCAGGTGATCGTGGCCCAGTCGGTGATCGATGAACTGCAGACCCTGGCGGATTCCAGCAACACCGAGAAGCGCGCCAAGGGACGGCGCGGCCTGAAGCTCCTCAGCGACCTGCGGGAGCGCTACGGCCGCCGTCTGGTGGTGAACACCACCCGCTACGAGGGCAACGGTGTCGACGACAAGCTGCTGAAACTGGCGGAGGACACCGGCGGCACCCTGCTCACCGCCGACTACAACCTGGCCAAGGTGGCCGAGGTGCAGAGCCTCAAGGTGATGAACCTGAGTGAGCTGGTGATCGCCCTGCGGCCCGAGGTGCAACCCGGTGATGAGCTCAACCTCAAGATCGTGCGCGACGGCAAGGAATCCCACCAGGGGGTGGGCTATCTGGAGGACGGCACGATGGTGGTGGTGGATGGCGCCCACGGCCGCAGTGGCGAGCGGCTGGCGGTGACGATCACCGGCGCCCTGCAGACTCCCACCGGCCGGATGGTGTTCGGACGCTTGGATGGCGCCGAACCGCTGGAGCCCAGCGCGGCACGCAGCCGCAGCAAATCCAGCCCCAAACGGTCCACCAAGGGCGATCAGGACACCGCCACCCCCCGCTAGGCTCCGGCTTCAGGCCTGCAGTGAATCCGCGGATGTCGGTGTCAGCTCCCTACTACGGCGATTCCGCCGTGATGCGCACCCCTCCGCCGGACCTGCCCTCGCTGCTGCTCAAGGAGCGCATCGTCTATCTGGGCCTGCCGCTGTTCAGCGACGACGACGCCAAACGCCAGATGGGCATTGACGTCACCGAGCTGATCATTGCCCAGCTGCTCTACCTGGAGTTCGACAACCCGGAGAAGCCGATCTTCTTCTACATCAACTCCACAGGCACCAGCTGGTACTCGGGCGACGCCATCGGGTTTGAGACCGAAGCCTTCGCCATCGCCGACACCCTGCGCTACGTGAAGCCGCCGGTGCACACCATCTGCATCGGCCAGGCCATGGGCACCGCCGCAATGATCCTCAGCGCCGGTACCAAGGGCCACCGTGCGGCCCTGCCCCACGCCTCGATCGTGCTGCACCAGCCCCGCAGCGGTGCCCGCGGCCAGGCCAGCGACATCCAGATCCGGGCCAAGGAGGTGCTGCACAACAAGCAGACCATGCTCGAGATGCTCTCGACGAACACCGGCAAGAGCATCGAGCAGCTCTCCAAGGATTCCGACCGCATGACCTACCTCACCGCCCAGGAGGCGCTGGAGTACGGCCTGATTGATCGGGTGCTCACCAGCCAGAAACAACTGCCCGCACCGGTGCCCGCCGGCGCCGGCGTCAGCCCCGGCAACCCGGGAATCAGCTGAACCCGCGGTCCGCCATCGCGGCCTCTCTCCACACCACACCCGTCATCTCCGGACCAACCCGGATCCACCGCCCTCTCCGCCATGCCCATCGGCACCCCCAGCGTTCCCTACCGCCTGCCCGGCAGCCAGTACGAGCGCTGGGTCGACATCTACACCCGCCTCGGGGTGGAGCGGATCCTGTTCCTCGGCTCCGAGGTGAATGACGCCATCGCCAACAGCCTGGTGGCGCAGATGCTCTACCTCGACTCGGAGGACAACTCCAAGCCGATCTACCTGTACATCAACTCCCCCGGGGGATCGGTGACCGCCGGCCTGGCGATCTACGACACCATCCAGTACGTGAAATCCGACGTGGTGACCATCTGTGTGGGCCTCGCCGCCTCGATGGGGGCCTTCCTGCTGGGGGCTGGCACCAAGGGCAAGCGCCTGGCCCTGCCCCACAGCCGGATCATGATTCACCAGCCCCTGGGGGGCACCAGCCAGCGCCAGGCCAGCGACATCGAGATCGAGGCCCGCGAGATCCTGCGCATCAAGGACATGCTGAACCAGAGCATGGCGGACATGACCGGTCAGGCCCTCACCAAGATCGAGAAGGACACCGATCGCGACTACTTCATGAGCGCCGCCGAGGCGGTGGAGTATGGCCTGATCGACCGCGTGATCGCCCATCCCACCGAAGCCTGAGACCGAGGCCTGAGGCTGAGCTGGGGGAAAGCCAGAGGGCGTTTGCGTAAGCTCGCTCTTTGCCCAGTCCGACGCAGCCCCGATGGCCAAGCTCTATTACGACACCGACGCCGACCTCAGCCTGCTGAACGGCAAGACGGTGGCCATCATCGGCTACGGCTCCCAGGGCCACGCCCACGCCCTCAACCTCAAAGACAGCGGCGTGAACGTGGTGGTGGGCCTCTACGAGGGCAGCCGCTCGGCCGAGAAGGCCAAGGCCGATGGTCTCGAAGTGCTGAGCGTGGCCGATGCGGCCGCCAAGGCCGACTGGATCATGGTGCTGCTGCCCGATGAATTCCAGAAGGCTGTCTACGACAAGGAAATCGCCCCCCACCTCAGCGCTGGCAAGGTGCTGAGCTTCGCCCACGGCTTCAACATCCGCTTCGAGCTGATCAAGCCCCCGGCCGATGTGGACGTGGTGATGATCGCCCCCAAGGGCCCCGGCCACACCGTGCGCTGGGAATACCAAAACGGCATGGGC
>JBEIQU010000150.1:0-4644 GCA_040376355.1 Prochloraceae cyanobacterium
GGCCGGTCTGTTGGGCACGGTGCTTGGTGCTCTGCCCTGGTACGGGATCGGCCGCCTGATCAATGAGCAGCGGCTCGAGCGCTGGCTGGAGCGCCATGGACGCTGGATTGGCATCAGCCCCCAGGCGCTGCAGCGCAGCCGCAGCTGGTTCAACCGCTACGGCACCGCTCTGGTGTTTTGGGGCCGTCTGGTGCCCGGCATTCGCACCCTGATCTCCGTGCCGGCGGGCATTGAGCTGATGCCCCTGGCGCCGTTTCTGATCTGGACCACCGCCGGCAGCTTGATCTGGACGTTGCTGCTCACCCTGGCGGGCCTGGCCCTGGGCCAGGGCTACAGCAACGTGGAGCTGTGGATCGAGCCCGTGGCCAAGGCGGTGAAGGTGCTGCTGGTGCTGGCGCTGGTCGCCGGTGGCACCTGGCTGGGCTTACGCAGCTGGAAGCGGAACAACAACTCCCATTGAGGGTCGGCCGCTAAGGGTCGACCCCCCGGCGCGGTCAGAACGGCACTTCTTCGTCGCTGGGTTCGCCGCCGCCAAAACCACCACCGAAGCCGCCACCGCCTTCGGCGTCGCGCTTGGAGCCCAGCAGTTCAAGGCGGTCGACACGGATCACGGGCTTGCTGCGCTCTTCACCGGAGGCGCGGTCGGTCCAGCGGTCGAGCTTGAAGCTGCCGATGATGCCCAGCAGCGACCCCTTGCGGACGTAGTCGGCGGCCACCTGGGCCTGCTTGCCCCAGATCTCGAGGTTGAACCAGTCGGGCTCGTCGCCGTTGCTGCGGCGGTTCACGGCCATCGTGAGGTTGGCCACCATGCTTCCCGACTCGAAGTAGCGGACCTCGGGATCGCGGCCGGCGCGGCCCACGAGGGTGATGGAATTGACGCCCATGGCGTTCTCCTGATGAATGCGTTGGAGTAATGATGCAGCCCCTGGGCGGGGTGCTTCATCCAGAGAGTTCCACCCCTTGGCCCGGATGTTCCACCGGTTGGGGTTCGTTGGCGCCGGGAGGTCCGGCCTGCACAATCCACCTATGATTCGCGCCGCTTGGCCGCCCGTCTGTGTTCTTTAAGCGTTTTCAGCTTTCCCGCGACATCGGCATCGATCTGGGCACGGCCAACACCCTGATGTACATGTCCGGCAAGGGCATCGTGCTGCAGGAGCCCTCTGTGGTGGCCATCGATCTCGAGCGCGGCGTGCCCCTGGCGGTGGGTGATGAGGCCAAGCTCATGCTCGGCCGTACCCCCGGCAACATCCGCGCCGTGCGCCCGCTGCGGGATGGCGTGATCGCCGATTTCGACGCCGCCGAGCAGATGATCAAGACCTTCATCCAGAAGGGCAATGAAGGCCGCGGCATCGTGGCCCCCCGCCTGGTGATCGGCATCCCCAGCGGCGTCACCGGTGTGGAGCGCCGGGCCGTGCGTGAAGCCGGCCTGGCCGGTGCCCGTCAGGTGCACCTGATCGACGAGCCCGTGGCAGCGGCCATCGGTGCCGGCCTGCCGGTGACGGAACCCGTGGGCACGATGATTGTCGACATCGGTGGTGGCACCACCGAAGTGGCCGTGCTCTCGTTGGGCGGCACCGTGCTGAGTGAGTCGGTGCGTGTGGCCGGCGACGAGCTCAGCGATGCCATCGGCGTGTACCTCAAGAAGGTGCACAACCTGGTGGTGGGCGAGCGCACTGCTGAAGAGATCAAGATCCGCATTGGCTCCGCCTTCCCCGACGACATCCACGACGAAACCTCGATGGATGTGCGCGGTCTGCACCTGCTGTCGGGCCTGCCCCGCACCATCAACGTGCGCGCCGGCGACGTGCGCGAGGCCATGGCCGAACCGCTCAACGTGATTGTGGAGGCGGTGAAGCGCACCCTGGAGCGCACGCCCCCCGAGCTGGCGGCCGACATCGTGGATCGCGGCATCATGCTGGCCGGCGGCGGTGCCCTGGTGCGCGGCATCAGCGACCTGATCAGCCACGAGACCGGGATCCTGGTGCACGTGGCCGAGGACCCGCTGCTCTGCGTGGTGAATGGCTGCGGCCGGGTGCTCGAGGACTACAAGCGCCTGGAGCGGGTGCTCGACACCCCTGACTTCAGCCGGGTCGCCTCCTGATCGTGATGCCCGGACGCATCCTGCGCGTCCCTGCCCTGCAGAAGCTGGCCGCGGCCTGGCCCTGGTGGCTGCTTCTGATCGCCCTGGGGGGCGTGCGGCTGAGCAAGGGGGCTGGTTTCAGCGACGCCTATGCCCTGCTGAGCCGGCCCTTCTGGCCGGGATCGGCCCAGTCGGAGTGGTTGCGCTCCGCCCAGCGCACCGACAACCAGGCACGCCTGGTGCAACTGGAGCGTGATAACCAGCGCTTGCGCGGCCTGCTGGCCCTCGACAACGCCGCTGAGGGGATGGTGGCCGCACCGGTGATCGCGCGCGAGTCGGCCGGTTGGTGGCACCAGCTGGAGCTGGGCAAAGGCAGCGCCGCCGGCATCGGCGTGGGCGATGGGGTGTTGGCACCGGGGGGCCTGATTGGCCGGGTGGCCAGCGTGACCCCCAGCACCGCCCGCGTGGCCCTGCTCACCGACAGCGCCTCCCGCCTGGGGGTGTGGGTGCCGCGGGTGCAGCGCCATGGCCTGCTGGTGGGCCTGGGCACAGCGCGGCCGCGGCTGCAGTTCATCGAAAAAGACACCGGCGTGCGCCCCGGTGATCTGATCACCACCTCCCCCGCCAGCACCCTGCTGCCCCCCAACCTCACGGTGGGGGTGGTGCAGAGCGTGAATGACCAGTTGGTGCCGGCCCCCGATGCGGTGGTGCAGCTCAGCGCCCCGGTGGATGCGATCGACTGGGTGCAGGTGGTGACCCGCTAGCCATGGGGGTGTTGCATCGCCAGCGTTGGTGCGGGGCCACGGGCCTGGCGGTGCCGTTGCTCACCCTGGCGTCGCCGGCGCTGCTGAAACTGGGCGGCGTGCCTCCGAGCTGGGCGGTGCTGTGGCTGTTGCCCTGGGCCCTGGTGGATGGGCCCGCCTCCGGCGCCATCGCCGGCCTGGCCCTGGGGTTGGTGCTCGATGGCCTGCATCTGGGTGCCGCTTCCGAGGTGCCGGCATTGGCCCTGCTGGGCTGGTGGTGGGGCCGTCTGGGCCGCCGCGGGGTGCCGATCGAGCGCAGCTTCAGCCTGGGGCTGCTCGCCCTGTTGGGTACGGCATTGCTGGGGGCCAGCCTGCTGCTGCAACAGCAAGGGCTCGGTGCCCTGCCCCTGCCGCTGGTGGGGCTGCACACCCTGGTGGCCCAGAGCCTGATCACGGCCCTAATGGCACCGGTGCTGTGCTCGCTGTTGTTGCTGCGTTGGCGCCGCGTGGCGGACCTGCGGGGATGAGGGGCATGCAGCGGCTGTTACTGCGGGGTCTACTGCGGCGGGTTGGGGCTGCACTGGCCGCTGCGGCCCTGGCGGCTGGGCTGGGCCTGGGGCTCTCCGCCTGCCGCCAGCCCCAGGCTGACCGTGCCGCGGGCCGCACCATCCAGTTCTGGACCCTGGATCTGGCCCCCAAATTCAACGGCTACATCCACGGCGTGATCGCCGCCTGGGAACGGCAGAACCCCGGCTACCGGGTGGTGTGGACCGATGTGCCCTGGGGTTCGGTGGAGCGCAAGTTGCTGGCGGCGGTGTTCGCCCGCACCGCCCCCGACGTGGTGAACCTCAACCCCCTGTTCGCCGCCAACCTGGCCAGCAAGGGGGGCCTGCTGCCCCTGGAGCGGGTGCTGCCGCCGGGGGCACCGCAGGGCTATCTGCCCTTGATCTGGCGGGCGGGCCGGAGTGCCGGGCCCGATGGGCAGCCCGCCCAGTTCGCCATCCCCTGGTATCTCACCGCCCGCATCACCCTCGCCAACACCCTGCTGCTGCAGCGGGCGGGCTACAGCTCACCACCGCGCACCTGGGCGGAGGTGCCGGCCTATGCCGAGGCGGTGAAGCGGCGCACCGGCCGTTATGCCCTGTTCGTCACCGTGGTGCCGGACGACTCCGCCGAGCTGCTGGAGACCCTGGTGCAGATGGGGGTGACCCTGCTGGATGGACGCCAGCGGGCGGCCTTCAACAGCCCCGAGGGGCGGCGCGCCTTTGCCTTTTGGACCGACCTCTACCGCCGCGGTTTGCTGCCGCGGGAGGTGGTGAGCCAGGGCTATCGGCGCGCCATTGAGCTGTATCAGAGCGGTGAGTTGGCCCAGGTGGGCAGTGGGGCGGAGTTTTTGCGCAGCATCCAGACCAACGCCCCGGGCATTGCCGCCGCCACCCGGCCTTTTCCACCGATCACCGGCGCCAACGGCCAGGCCAACGTGGCGGTGATGACCCTGGCGATCCCCCGCCAGAGCCCCGTGGCGGCGAAGGCTGCCAGCTTTGCCCTGTTCCTCACCAACGGCGCCAACCAGCTGCAGTTTGCGGAGCAGGCGCGGGTGTTGCCCTCCTCGCCCCAGGCCCTGCGTCAGTTGCGGGCTCAGCTGGGGGCCGCCAGCCCCGCCACCCCCCAGGAGGCCCTGGTGCAGCGGGCTCGGTTGCTGTCGGCCGACACCCTCGGGCGCGCCACGGTGCTGGTGCCCGCCAGCCCGGGGGTGAAGCGCCTACAGGCGATCGTGTACACCCAGCTGCAGCGGGCCATGTTGGGCCAGGTGAGCAGCGA
>JBEIQU010000179.1:0-4216 GCA_040376355.1 Prochloraceae cyanobacterium
CAACGGCAACCGCAGCGACGGCAAACGCATCTCCCTGGCGGATCTGATCGTGCTGGCCGGTGGGACGGCCGTGGAGCAGGCGGCGGCCGCGGCCGGCCACAGCATCCGCGTGCCCTTCCGCCCCGGGCGCACCGATGCCAGTGCTGAGCAGACCGACAGCGCCGGCTTCAACGTGCTCAAACCCCTGGCGGATGGGTTCCGCAACTGGCAGCGCGCCGATCTGCCATTGCGCGCCGAGGAGCTGCTGCTCGATCGTGCCCAGCAGCTCCAGCTCAGCGCCCCCGAACTGACCGTGCTGGTGGGGGGCCTACGGGTGCTAGGGGCCAACAGTGGTGGCTGCCGTCACGGCGTGTTCACCGAGCGGGTGGGCGTGTTGAGCACCGATTTCTTTGCGAACCTGCTGGACATGGGCACGGTGTGGGGCCCCGGCACAGGCGCCAATCCCTACGAGGGCCGCAACCGCAGCGACGGCAGCCTGCGCTGGACCGCCACCCGCGCCGACCTGGTGTTCGGCTCCAACAGCCAACTGCGCGCCATCGCCGAGATCTACGCCCAGGCCGATGGAGCGGAGCGCTTCATCCACGACTTTGTGACGGCCTGGGTGAAGGTGATGGAGCTCGATCGCTTCGATCTGCAGTAAGCCAGCGGACTGCCCTGGAACACCAGGATCCCGGTGGAGATCCAAACCACCAGCCGGCGTGAGTCCATGGTGCCATTCGTGCAACAGCGCCATAGGGTTCCTCGGCGGATCAGCGAGCGTTCGGCTCGTCCTCCAGGGCATCGCCGATGCGGCGCCAATCGTCAGCACTGAGCTGGTCGGAGGAGAGAGCCATGGGTTGATCCTGCCCGAGGCGGGAGCAGACAGCGGAACCCACTGGAGGCCTTTGGTGCGGCTGCTGGAGCATGACCGCACCACCAAAGGTTTGAACGCCGAGGAGTAGCCCTCCTTCAGCGCACCAGCATCAGCGCCACCCCCACCACAAGCCCCGTGATGTGCACCAGAACGGTGTCCCGGTTGTGGGGTGGATAGGCCAGCAGTGGGCTCACAGCTCTGCCCTCAGCCTTGCTGGCCCAGATCAACACCGAGAGCAGCACAAAGCAGCTCAGGAGCTGGAGGCCGTGGCCCACAACCCCATCGGCACCGATCCCGTGCCGTGTTTCGAGGTGGTAGGCCAAGTGCTGGAACTTGCCAGGGATCACGGTGCTGATGGCAAACACGCCACCCATGCACAGCGCCTTGCGAGGCCCGCCTGCGCTCAGCTGCGAACCGGCCATGGGATCAGCTCAGCGGCGCTACGGCCAGCCCGCAGCCCAGGGCTATGAACGCTGCGGCAGCCGCCTGGCTCCAGCGGATGGGCTGACGGCGCATCACCCAATAGGTGCCGCAGCAGACCAGCGTTGAGCTCAGCAGGGCGCCGCCCCACCAGATCATGCTGCTGCTGTCCTGGGGGGCTTCCAAGCCGTGAAGGAGCGCATGGATGGCGATGGCCGCGGCCACCACGGTGCCACTGAGGCTGGTGAGCACGTTGGGGTTGGTGTGTCTGGCCAGGCGGCTCGCCAGCAGGGTGAGCGCCCCGACCCCTGCAATCGCCACCGCGGCCAAGGCCTCTGCCCCTGAGACGGAGATGCCCGAAATGCCGATCAGCGAACCCAGCACCGCTCCAGCCAGGGCCCACAGCAACAGCTGGGAAGACATCAGCGAAGCGGCTGTGCCCACCGCCATCAGCACGAGGAGATGATCCACGCCCAGCAATGGGTGACTCAAGCCGCTGAGGGCTCCACCAGCTGCTGTGCCATGGGCCAGCGCCGGATGGCTCCCGAGGATCAGAGCAGATCCAGCGGTGAAGGCGAACAGGGGTAAACGGAAATGCTGCATGGGATGCCTCGGTCCTCGCCGAGCACGAATGGGATGGGTGACGACGAGTGTTCTGGCTGAGGGGCGTACCCCATCACAGCTGCGGGACAGCGGCGGACTTGGGCGAACCCGCACCGCACTTTCCTCGGGTCTCCAGCCCCGGAGGGGTGGAGTCGTCAGTACCACTATGGATGCGATGCACAGGGCATCCACAGCGCCCCCATCCGGTGCACCCCCTGGCAGCCCAGTTGCTCCGCCTTTTGCAGGGCCACGGCCTTGCTGCGGTAGGCATTGAGGTTTGTCGCCGCCGCCCGTTGGTGATGCACATGAACGGGCTGGGGGGTCAGCGTCCACAGCCCCATCACGTTGATGCCGGCTGTGATCACACCCATCCCCACCACGCAGGCGTTGATCACACCCATGCCAACGGCCCCGAGGCTGAGCACACCCATCGGCACCACGCCGATGCTCACCACGCCCATGGGCACGATGCCGATGGAGATGATTCCCAGCGGTGCAATGCCGATGGCAATGAGCTGAGGCTTGTCGCCGCATTGGGCCATGGGGAGCTCAGCGATTGGGATCGGAGTGGCTGTTGCAGGGCATCCACTGGTTGCCCATGCGGTGGGCGCCGGTGCAGTGGAAGTGCTGCTTGGCTGCTTGTTCGGCTTCCGCTCGGGTGGCGTACAGCGCCGGCACCGCCTCGCCCCGCTGGGGCTTGGGATTGGCCCAGGCGCCGATGGGGCTGCCCAGGGCCAGCGCCGCCAGCGCTGCACCGGCCGTTCGGAGAGCTTGGGGGATGGGGGCAGCCATGCTTTGGGCTGTCAACTGGGTCGCTGGAAGGCTGCCGCAAGGCCCAGTGGCGGGGAGACCGTTGATGCGCAAAGTCACACAGAACTCGCCAGTAAGCCCGATCTACTGGCGAGTTGCATCAAAGTCGCGGCGCATGGTGTTCTCGGATGGCTGTTTGGGGTATGCGCGGGCTCTCGAGGGCGCTCCAGCACGGCTCGGGGCTGGCTGTGATGGTGGCGAGTGGCCTCAGCGCTGATCCAGCGGTCGCCGAGACGTTTCGAGCCAACAGCGCTGCGATGGCCGCCTATGCCAACAGCAGCGCGGTGAGCGGTCGTCGTGCCGATCAGGTTGTCTCCATCAACCAGTTCTCCGATCTGCGGCCCACCGACTGGGCCTATCAGGCCCTCGCCAACCTGGTCGAACGTTATGGCTGTGTGGCGGGCTACTCCAATGGCCTGTATCACGGCGGGCGCCCCTTGACCCGCTTTGAAGCGGCAGCCCTGCTCAATGCCTGTCTCGATCGCGTCACCGATCGCAGCGACGAACTGAAGCGGCTGCTGCGGGAATTTGACAAAGAGCTCGCCCTCCTCAAGGGCCGCACGGATGCATTGGAGGCCACGGTGGGTGAATTGGAAGCCACGCAGTTCTCCACCACCTCCAAGCTGTCCGGTCTGGCCACCTTCGTGGTCGGTGGCAGCAACTTCATGGGCACGGCGATCAACACCGGCGCTAACACGGTGAATCGTGCCAACAACACCCTCACCGGCAGGCCACAAAGCCCTGTGGACTTGCCGAACGCCACCACGTTCAACTACGACCTGAGGCTGAACGTTGATACCAGCTTCACAGGACGTGATCTGCTGCGAACCAATCTGAGGGCAGGAAACTTCCAGGGTGCCAATGGCAGTGTGTTTGGAGGGAATCCCCACAGCCTCGGCATCTCGGAACTGGAGGTGGCCTTTGAGCAACTCGCAGGCGACAGCGTGCTGGGACTGTATAAGTTGTTCTATCAATTCCCCATCGGTAGCCAGGTCACCGTCACGGTTGGACCGAGCCTTGGACAGGAGGACATGATTGCGCTGTGGCCAAGCGTGTATCCGGCAGATTCCATCCTCAACGTGATGACGGTGAACGGTGCGCCCGCGGCCTACAGCAAAAACCTGGGGTCTGGCGCCGGTCTCTGGTGGCAAAACACCAATTGGAGTGTGAGCACCAACTACGTCAGTTATCGAGCAGAGGATGGGGATTCCCGCAGTGGAGGAATCGGTACCAAGGGATCCGGCGCCACGGGATCCGTGCAGCTGGCGTACCAGCAGGCCCAGTGGGGCCTAGCGGCGATCTACACCTATCTGCAACCTGATACAGCCTTCGTCCCAGGCAGCACACCCTTCACCCATTCGGCGATCGACCACAACGCCAATTCGGCCACCAACGCCGTCGGTCTGAGCGGCTACTGGCAGCCGTGGACGAGCGGTTGGGCGCCATCCATCAGCACCGGCTGGGGCCTCAACTCCACGAGCTATTCAACGGCCCAACCGGCAGGAAGTTTGCTGACCAGCCAGTCGTGGA
>JBEIQU010000282.1:0-1756 GCA_040376355.1 Prochloraceae cyanobacterium
AGGCCTCATAGATGCTGGAGGCCACCAGGATGGCATTGCCCCGCTGACTGGCCAGGCGAGGTCGCAGGGAAAAGTCGAAGACGATATCAGCAATGATGCGGTTCATCCGTGCCTTAGAACTGAGCACGTTCTGCAACGTGCCCCACTGTCGCTTCAGCTCCCGTTGTTGCCACGGGTTGAGGTTGACCGTCTTGGTGTCAAACCACTGATCCACCCGCTCCTGGGAACTGAGCCGCTGGTCGATGTCGCGGGCCTCATACACCAGATCGAGCACCACCTGGTCATCCACGCCTTCACTGAACTTGTAGGTGTGGATGTAGCCGCCAAACACCTCCAGGCTGGTGGCCTTGTCTTTTTTCAGCAGGGGCGTGCCTGTGAAGCCGATGAACAGGGCATCGGGCAGCAAAGTCTTCATCACGCGGTGCAGCTTGCCGCTCTGGGTGCGGTGGCACTCGTCCACGAAGATGAACAGCTCTCCCACCGCTGGGCTGGGTTGGGACTGAAGATCTTCCAGGTACTTTTCGAAATCGTCGACCCCACGTACGCCGAACTTGTGCACCAGGGAGCAGAGCAGGCGGGGCAAGGGCTGGCTGAGGGCTTGCATCAGATCCCGGCCACTGCTGCTGCGCTGGATGGTTTCGCCCGCTCCACCGAACACACCCTCAATCTGCTTGTCCAGCTCATCGCGATCGGTGATTATCACAACGCGGGCGTTGGGGTTATTGGCCAGGATCCAGCGGGCCAGCAGCACCATCACAATGCTCTTGCCGCTGCCCTGGGTGTGCCAGATGATGCCACCGCGACGTTGCTGCACATGCTGCTGGGCGGCCTTGATACCGAAATACTGGTGGACCCGCGGCAGCTTCTTGACGCCGGCATCAAACAACACGAAGTCGCGCAACAGTTCGATTAGCCTGTCCTTACGACAGATCTTGAGCAGGTACTTATCGAGCTTTATGTGGCTGTTATCGGCTTCATCTTCTTTCCAGCTCAGAAAATACTTCTCAGGTGTCTGGATGGCGCCATAGCGAAGACCTTCGGAGTCGTTGCCCGCGAACACCAGCTGGTTGGTGGCAAAGAACCAGGCATTGAACTCCGGCTGTTGATTGGAGAGGTTCTGGCGGATGCCATGGCCGACGCTGACGCGGCTGCGCTTTAGCTCGATCACGCCGATAGCGATGCCGTTCACATAGAGCACCAGATCAGGGCGGCGCTCCTGAGCTCCCTTGAGGGTGACCTCTTCAGCGATGGCGAAGTCGTTGGCTTCCGGGGCGTGCCAATCGATCAGGGACACGGTGCTTGTGGGCTGATCGGCGGCAGCCTTGACCTGAACTCCGTAGCGCAGCAAGGAGTAAACCCGGCGATTGGCTTCATAGAGACCTGCCTGGCTGATGTCGGCGGCGATCCGCAGCTGGTAGAGGGCGCCGCTGATTTCGGCTGGGCTGTAGCCACGACGCTGGAGGTAGGCGGTGAGGATGCCGGCCTCGATGTTGCTGTTGCCGGGACGGTCTTTCCAGTCGCCCAGATAGCGGTAGTCCAGCTTCTCCTGGAAGAGGCTGATAACCCGATCCTGGGTGGAGCGTTCAAAGCCGAGGCCGCTCATTCTTCAGGCTGCGGGGCATCCGGTCCCTCAACAACAGCCCGGCCTTCCTCCAAGGTGACCACGTAGTGACCGAGGCGCCGCTTGCGCTCCAGTTCTGCGGGGACAGCCTGCTGCAGGGCCTCAAGGACATGCTGATCAGTGGGGGAGAGGGTC
>JBEIQU010000081.1:0-7071 GCA_040376355.1 Prochloraceae cyanobacterium
GGCCAGGCCCGCGAGCTGGCCATGGCCTACGCCAAGGGCATCGGCGGCACCCGCGCCGGCATCCTCGAAACCAACTTCAAGGAGGAGACGGAAACCGACCTGTTCGGTGAGCAGGCCGTGCTCTGCGGCGGCCTGAGCGAGCTGGTCAAGGCCGGCTTTGAGACCCTGGTGGAAGCCGGCTATCAGCCCGAGCTGGCCTACTTCGAGTGCCTGCACGAAGTGAAGTTGATCGTGGATCTGATGGTGAAGGGCGGCCTCACCGCCATGCGCGATTCGATCTCCAACACGGCTGAATACGGCGATTACGTGAGCGGCCCGCGCCTGATCACGGCCGACACCAAGGCCGAGATGAAGCGCATCCTCACCGACATCCAGGACGGCACCTTCGCGCGCAATTTTGTGGCCGAATGCGAAGCCGGCAAACCGGAGATGAACCGGATCCGGGAGCGGGATTCCCTGCACCCGATCGAGCAGGTGGGCAAGGGCCTGCGCTCGATGTTCAGCTGGCTGAAGGCGGCCTGAACCTTCCGATCGCCTGGACCCGCGCCCAAGTGGGCGGTCGGCCGTTTGAACGGAGCAGCGCCAGGTGAACACCGACTCCAGCACGCTCGGCCTTTGGCTTCTGGTGGCCGTGGCCTGTGGCCTCGATCGGCTGGTGGGCGACCCCCACGGCTGGCTCCACCCGGTGCAGGTGATGGGAGCGGTGATCGCGGGCCTGCGCACCGGGGCGGAACGCTGGGCCGGCGATCACCCCGGCCGCCTGCGCCTGGCCGGGGGGCTGATCACCCTGGTGCTGGTGGGGGGCAGCGCCGCAGCCGGAGCCTGCCTGGAGGTACTGGCCCGCCGCTGGCCTCCCTTGGGCATCCCCATGCTCCTGATCGGCCTGGGCAGCGCCCTGGCGGGACGCAGCCTGGAGGAGGCGGTGCGGGCCGTGCTGGCGGCCCTGAATGGGCGCGGCATGGGGCGACTGGAGGCAGCCCGCCGCCGGCTGGCCTGGATCGTGGGCCGGGATGTGGAGGGGCTGGAGGAGAACGACATTCTGCGGGCCCTGGCCGAAACGGCGGCGGAAAACGGCGTGGATGGGCTGTTCGGCCCCCTTTTCTGGATGCTGATGGGGGCTGTGCTGGGGGCTGTGGGAGGCCCGGGGCCCCTCAGCCTGGCCTGGGCCTACAAGGCCTCCAGCACCCTCGATTCGATGCTCGGTTACCGCCGCGGCCGGTTGCGCTGGCTGGGCACCGCCGGCGCCCGGCTCGACGATCTGCTCACCTGGCTGCCCTGCCGCCTGGTGGCCCTGAGCCTGCCGCCGCTGGCCGGTGCCGGGCTGGTGGGGAGCTGGCGAAGCTTCCGCAGGGCGCTGCGGGAGGGAGCGCCGGACCCCTCACCGAATGCGGGGGTCTCCCAGGCGGCCTACGCCTTGGCCGCCGGCGTGCGCCTGGGCGGCGTGAACCACTACGGGGGCGAAGCGAAGAGCAAACCGGTCCTCGCCGCCGACTGCCCCGCTGCCGATAGGGCCGCCGTGGAACGCATCCTGGGCCTCAGCAACCGACTGGAGGTCTGCTGGCTGGTGATGGGACTGCTGGTGTGCGCCGGACTGGTGGGCCTGGGTTCACCGTGAACCTATTCACTGTTAGAGGCCGCTTGAGAGTGGTTGGTTGTGGTCATACCGCTTGGCCGACTCAATCGAAACGACCTTGTCGCTACGGCGCTGCGTGTTGGGGTGATGTCACACCACCCGGCTGAAAAACATGGCCCTCGGGATTCTGGTGTTCTGATCCACGCGATCGAGGCCCCTCTTGGTTCGCCACGGCCGCATCTGCTCTCCGAGACTCATGATCGTTTGTGGGACCGCGTGGGGCCTAGCCCGGCGGCGGATGGGATGGACTCAATGCTGACGCAGCCACTCAGCGCAGGCATGGATTGGTGAACAACGCCGCTGACTGACTCACCGGTTGCTGGCCCATCAGGTTTTCCGATAACTGCACCAGCGACATCCTCGCCCCCTCCACTGGCTGGCTCAATCCACAGCCCACCGCCAATGACTCCCGCGACACGCGGCTCTCCACTCTCGCAGCATGCGGCTGAGGCATCGCCAACGGCAACAGCTGGCGCGGAATCCTGATCTGCACGGCCGCCTGCCTGCTGCCTAAGCCATCGCTGCCATTGCTCCAGCTCCCAGTGGCAGTAATTGTCAGACTGCCATCAAGATTTAGGCTCAATGCTGGAGCAATCAGCCGCAGCGAATGGCTGTCGATCTCGATCGCACCACAGCTTTCCACTAGATCGGTGCAGGCCGTCGCCCGTGGATTCACCAGCGCCTGCTGCGATGCGGTCACTGGCGGTTCCAGTTTAACTGGGCTCAACACCTGCGCTATTGCGCCGGTCGTCAGCCCGTTGACGAGGGCCAGACCACTCAAACAACGAAAAAGAAAAGCTCTCATGTTCTGCCCTCAGAACAGAGGAAGCTTCTGGGAGGGCGCCGGCATCCCGGCGCTCGCCTGAGGCTCAAAGCCCGACACACTCGCAAGACCACTGGAAAAGGGCTGGCTCGCCACCTGCGGCTGCTCCTGCCTAGGGCTCGTCTTGACGCCCGATCGAATCTGGGAGGCGATCGCACCGATCACCTGGTTGTTGCCAGCCGCCAGCTCCCGGTTCAGCTGAATCACCTGCGCCACAATCATGGCCGGATTTTTGATCGTCAGCACATGGGTTGAATTGGGCGACAACTCCACAATCCTCTTGCCACCTCCATTGCCGAACATCCCGGACATGATTCCAATCAGACCACCGGTGGATGTGATCTGGTTGGCCAGATTCGTACCCGTCGGATCTCCCATCGCTTGGCCCACCATTCCCAAAATGTTGGCGCCGGCCACACCGGCAAGACCATTGCCGATGATGGCCCCAAGATTCATGGCATTTTTGACACGCACACTAAACTCTTTCTTGTTGACGATGAACGTCGGCATCATGTCTCCCTCGGCTTCGACAGCGACCAGCTTGCCCTGCAACATGATCCCCTTAGCCTTGACGACCGCTCCCTGACCATCGGTGGTTGGCTCCACCGAAATCAGCACAGGCGTCTGGATAGGCGCTATCTTCTGTCCATTAATCACGACTTCGCTCAGCGTCGGCACGGTCAGCGTCATGCGCTCACGCGCCCCGATATCAAGAACAACAGGTCGCGGAATCTGGATTAAAATCATGTGGCTGAGCTCCGACACTTCGCCGCCGATCACGCCGCGATTTGCAGCTACAAAACTGGAGGTCTGCGCTTGGACGGCGCTGGTCTGAGCACTGAGAGCTAGAGTCATCGCAAGGGCGATGCCACCGCTTAATTTGCCAATGCTTGCGTAAAAGTTCATTGGACCAATGGTGGGGAGCAGGGACTTTCTCCTGCCGTTGTGACAACAATCGCGCAGCCATCCGCCACAGTCATTGTCCTCGCTCAAGGCTCTCTGTGAGCATGGTCACATCTCTCGCAACCACCCCTCACGCTCTACATCGCCATTAAAAAGGAGGGCCCAAGCCCTCCTTTGGTTGATTCCTGAATCGCATTCCACGCCAGGAAATCATCAACAGCCGATGGGATCCGTTCCTGAGGCCAGGCAGGCGCTCAACGGCCCATGTCCCCCATCATCGAGCGGGCGCCGCCGCCGAATACTGTCTGGATCTGGCCCGCCTCAATCTGCCGGATCCCCACCTGATACTGCTTGTCGATCCCATAGCGCTGTGTCTCGTTGCCCACTAGAATCCCAAGCCGCGTGGTGTCGCTGTTCATTCGGTTGATCTCCATTCCAACCGCACCCTTCACCAGTTCACTACAGTCCCGACCGATCACCACCGTCGAGTTGCTTTCGCCACCGGAGCTGCTGCCGCCGCGATCCCAGCTATTGGAATTGCCACCAGTGGACTGGCCGCTGGCTCTAAAGCTCAGAAAGGATCCACCTCCATTTTTATTGCTGTTGCTGCTGGCTTGGCCATTGTCATATTGGGAGCTATCCCACTTCCTACTGGTGGTGTTACTGCCCAGGCCCACCTGCTTGCACATGGCCTGCGGGTCCTTGCTGATCGCTCCCCACAGCCCCTCGGAAATGGTGCTGGTGGTCTTGGCCGCATTCATCACATCCACAACATTAGTCTGGATCTGATAATTGTTGAACCCGGCATAGTAAGCAGGGTCGCTCTGGGCCAAGCTAGCGGCGGGGGCCAGGGCCAGCGTGCTCAGAATGCCGATGACGGTGTGCTTCATGGATCTGGTTGGGTAAAAAGGTTGAACGAAAGGATTGAATCCGTGGTGTTGGCCGGGAGCGGTGGGGATGTGTTCCCGGCCGATGCAATAAGAATCGCTCCCCCTTTCCCGATCGGCATTGACCTCGATCAAGGCTCTCTGTGAGCCTGGTCACATCCGTTATGTCAGCAGTGCCGTTGATCGGGGCCGCCATGGCGCTCGCGTCAATTATGTTGGCGGGCCGCCTGGATCCTTCGAAACCATTGCAGCATCTGCCTTCTGGCGGTAGCTCTCGCCCTTGATCCCGATGATGTGGCAGTGGTGCACCAGCCGGTCCACCGCCGCCACGGTCATGGACCCGCTGGGGAAGATGTCGTCCCAATCCCGGAACGGCTGGTTGCTGGTCACCAGCAGGGATTTGCGCTCATAGCGGTGGCAGATCAGCTCAAACAGCACCGAGGTCTCCAGCTCGCTGCGCCGCACGTAGGAGATGTCGTCGATCACCAGCAGGGCATAGCGATCCAGCTTCTGGAGCATCGCCGGCAGGTCGTAGGCGGCCTTGGCCTTCTGCAGCAGCTGCACCAGCGTGGTGGCGGGGAAGAAGCGGCAAGCCTGGTCCTGCGCCGCCATCGCCATGGTGATCGCAATGGCCAGGTGGGTCTTGCCAACACCGCTGGGTCCAAACAGCAGCAGGTTTTCTGCCTGCAGCAGCCAGGTGGTCTGCCGTGCCAGACCCTGCAGCTCCTGCCAGTGACGGGGCTCGAGGTGCTGGTGATCAAAGCCATCGAGGCCCTTCTGCCAGGGAAGATGGGCACCACGGAGCAGGCGCTGCTGGCGGGCGCTCTGCCGCTGTTCCAGCTCCTGTTCACAGAGGGCGTAGAGGAACTGGCCCGGGCTCCAGCCTTGAGCCTCAGCCTGCTCGGCCAGCGATTGCCAGTGGCTGCGGAAGCGCGCCAGCTTGAGTTGCTTGAGCAACAGCGGCAGTGCCGCTTCCACCGCCGCTGAGCGCGGCAAGGGGGAGGAGGTGGTCATAGGTGGCCAGCAGATGTTGGGGGATGACGGGATCGGGGAGGCTCGGGCAGCGGGGCGGCACGCGGAAGCGCTGCTGCAGAGCGGAGAGAGACAGGTCCTGGCGACGTTGGGCTTGCTCCAGGAAGGAGAGCACCAGCTCAAAGGACGCCACCCGCACCGCCACATAGAGGGCCTCCACCATCAAGCGGGCCCCGCCATCGCGATCACCGCCGGCCAGCAGCTGTTGCCAGAAGTCCCACCAGCGCTGATCAGGAAACAGGTGGCGCTGGTAGCGGCAATGCAGCAGCGCTCGGGGCTTGGCGCGCAGGCCATCGATCAGGTGCTCCAGATCGATGCACCAGGCCCGCTTCTCGCCCGCATCGCCATAGACGCGGGGCAGCTGGCAGACCCAGTCGCTGCCGAGGAACACCACCAGCCGGTCGTGATGCAGCCGCACCGTGACCTGGCGGCCGATCAGGGTGGGCGGCACCGAGTAGATGACCTGCCGCACCTCGATCGTGCTGGTCCTGCGCACCCGTACCGTGAGCAGCTCGTAGTCAGCAAAGCGGAAGGCCGGCAAGGCTCCGAGATGCTCGAGTTCCTGCTCGTAGCGCCGCTGCCGGGGGGTATTGAGGGCGCTGAACACCTCAGCGAGCAGCTCGCCGTATTCGGCGGCTTCCTCGAAATCGCAGCTGCCGCGGAGGATCAGCTTCTGCTCCAGCCGCCGTTTCACATGGCCATGCGGTGCCTCGACGATGCCGTTCTCATGAGCCACGCCACGGTTGTTCCGGCTGGCGGACAGGCCGTAGTGGGCACAAAGCGCCTGGTAACGGGGGGTGATGTCGAGGGCGTAGCTGCCGTCGCGGTTGCGGCTGGCGGCCGAGAGCCGATCGGTGCGCAGCTCCTTGGGCACCCCGCCGCAAGCGGCCAGGGCGTTCTGCAGCCCCTCCGAGAGGGCGACGAAACTCTCGCCGCCGTGGACGATCTGCCCATAGGCCCAGCCACTCCAGGCCAGGCGGTAATGGAACAGCAGATGGGGGAAGGGCTCACCACGCAGGGTGATCGCCACCCGTTTCACCCTGGTGAAATCGCAGAAGCCGATCTCGCCGGGCTGATACGCCAGCGGGAACATCACCTCCGGCGCCGCGCCATGGAGCGCCTTCCAATGCTGCACCCGCCGCTGCAGGGTGCGTTTGAGCGAACTCCAGTCCTGATCTGGCTTTTGCTCCTGCAGGTGCTCCAGCAGCGTGGTGGGCGTCAGGGCCGGATAGCGCTCCAACAGTGGCAACAGCAGCGGTTCCCAGACCTCGACCAATGGGTCGGGACGCCGCCGGCCACGGGGCTTGGCGGCTTTGGGTTGGAGGCGGCCTGAATCAATCCGGTGGGCACTGCTCACCGAGATGCCCGCCGCTGCGGCAGCCACCTCCTGGCGGCTGCCGGCTCGTCGTTTGGACATGTACAGCGCAATCTGTTGAGCGGTGAGGGGAGCAGGCATGACCCGGTGCCCTGCGCATGGCAACCGGATTCAGCAGATCCCCTCGTGAGCGGTCAACCAGATCGGCGCGACCCCTCAACCTGATTGTCGTGGAACAGCTCCACTACTCGGCGGTCGCTTCAGAACCGCTGGAATCCAAGTCTCACGCTCCGTCATCGGAGGTTGCCGCCAGTTCTTGCATCAGGCGTGCAGCGGCACTAGCAGGATTGGGATTGTCTCTTTATTCATAAAGGTCTAAACTAAAGAAGCATGGTCGCCAAGGCAAGACTATGGAATCAAACGGCAGAGAACAACCCTCGGGATATAAACTTATTGCGATCTCGGGAATTGCAGTAAA